>JASFHG010000017.1:0-15541 GCA_050123355.1 Planctomycetia bacterium | reverse complement strand
CCAAGCCGAAATTGGGCCGCGAAGCGTGCCCTATTTCGGATCCGGAATAGGGACTAACGTCCCAATTCCGGCTTGATGATGTAACTTTAAATACCTGAGACTCAATAACATTTGGATTCAAGCGTTTTGACATATAGACAGCCCACCATCATACCACATCCCCCCATCCCTATCAAATGCTCCGCCCGGCCGGGAAATTGACGAATTCTTGCGAAACCTGTCCAAAATCGATAGAATGACTTGCAACACTCCTGACATAGAGGAAGCGAGCATGAATAAAACAGAATGGTTAAGGGCACAAATTGTTATTCTGATCCTCACGGTAATCCTTGTACCACTAAGTGCCTTCGAGGCAGCAGTGAACATAGCCACAACGCTACATGCGCTAGAGGGTAATGAATTCCCCTCATCGACCCAATTTTTTATAAACATCGGCCCGGGTGGATTGCTGTTACTGGCACTGATCCCTATTGTCGCGGTTGGCATATTGAGCATTAAGGGTCGACGAGCGATGACGGTCGTTATCTCCATGATGATCGTCATCGTGTCAGAATGCTTCTTTTTGTTTGCAATGCTCGCCGCAATGCTTCCTTTTTGGCGAATAATTTATCGACTCTCGGAATAAAAAGTTCTTGGCACTCCTGACCCCTTTAATCACTCCCCATGAACAAAAAGATAATACAACACGGATTTATTGTTACAAGCATTTTAGCAGTAGTCGTTTCGTCGTGGCTAGGCTTTCTTTTTATTAATTACGCTCAAAAAGACAGTGCTTTACAAGAAATCTTGCAACACAATGATGTTTTTTATATAAAGACTGGGAAATTAATGACTTAGGAAAGTATACTGACATACAAGATCCACCTGATTCTGCTTTTGTCGCGTGGCTGTCAGGAAATAGTCACTATTTTGCAATCAAAGGCATTACGTTTCAAGAATATCCTGCTACAGAAATAAGCAATTCCCTCCAAGCTCTTTCTCAAAAATTTCCTAAGTTGCAGGTATTGTGTATCCAGTATACAGATATTTCAAAAAACGACCTCAAAACAATATCACAATTTTCAGAATTGAGAACGTTTATTCTAAAAGGTTCAATAGAAGATAATTTTCTAACCGACGAAGACGTGAAATATTTGTTGTCATTGAAGAAATTACGTCGTCTTGAAATTCGGAATGTACGAATGACACAGCATAATTTTGATTTACTCCTAAAAAATCTCCCCTTGGAAAAATGGGAGCATGGCAATTTAGTGGATTCTGAGGGTGAACTAAAAGAAGTTGGGGGTACTAAAGACTTCCGGAAAAAATAAAGAAGGAACAAAAGACTTACGAAATCTTTATATACACTCAGGCAAATCAAAATGACGATTCCAGAAAACCATACCGAACGAGAGATTCTGGCCCGGAAGCGGGTGGATCTTTTTGCGGTCTCTCTTACCGCTTTTATTGCGGTGAACTGTTTGTCGTACTTTGTGCGAAGCGGTATGGGAGGTCTGCCTCTGAACGGGTTCGTGGACGGCGTGTGGGATGTTATCGGCTTTCCCTTTCTCGCATTGGAATTTCACAAAGGAGGAGCGTGGCGTTGTTTTTGGTACGCTCTTGCCGCCGATCTGTCGATCGCGTTCCTGACAAGTTGGCTTATCGCCAAATTTCGTGCGAAAAAGATGCCGTTCCAAATCCGAGAGGAAGCGGTTTCACTTCGACATTCCAGGCAGTCCCTGCTCGTGCTCATGTTCTGCATAACCGCCTCGGCATTGGTGGCTTGGTATGCGCCGGGGCTGCGAGAAGGGATCCGCGACGGTCTGTTTTTCCTCGGGCCGATCGTGGTGGGAACCATCTGGGTGACGGTCCGTCGTTTGCCTTGGTCCTGGCTGGGCATCGCGGGAGCTTGGCTCTTTCTCCTGGCCACCGCGGTTGCTTTATATCCCTTTGTAGGCCTGCTTCACTACCATCTCGTCCACCTCATGGATTGCGTCGTTTCCGCCTTCGTTCCGATCGGAGGCATATTGAGCATTTTCGCTCTCCTCTTCACGATGTTCCGCCTGCTTCGACACCTGGACAAGCTAGCGGAACAGGCACGCGAATGGGTTCCGGAAAAAGAAGAAGATTGAAAGCATTAAAAGAAAACGAGCGGGGTTAGCGTCAGCGCCCCGCCTTTGAATTCAATCGTTTTATGGTTCCATTGGGGCGGGGCGCTTACGCTGACCCCGCTCGTTTTTGTGTTTTTTGTTTTTGTGGCATTTTAAAGGGCCGAGACGAGAACGCAATATCTTCATTCTTTTAAAAACATTTGCGATCCCGCTCGGCCTTTCAAGGGTGTCGAATTAACTAAACACGCCTGCCCCGACACCCTGTCTGCCCCAAAATTCCATTACATAATGAATAATTGTTACTTGCGATAGCGTCGCAGCATTAGGCCAAAACAAGCGGCGCCGAAGAGCAGTGCGATCGTGCTCGGCTCGGGGACGGCCGCGAAAACTTCCAGCTCGCTCGTAGCGAGGAAGCCGTTCGTGTCGCCGGCATAAATGTCGTTGGCATGGGGCACTCCGATCAACCGAATCCCATCAATGGGCGTGGTAATGGTATCGAAGGTGAATAGCTCGGTATCGTACTGCGACCAGGGCACCAGTTGTAGATCGGCATAATCCTCGGCATAGCGGCCGAGATCCAACCCGGTCGCCGGAGTCCAAGTCGCACCATTATCGGTCGTATACTCGACACGGATCGTGCTCGGGTCCAGGTAGCCGCCGCAGTCGTACATCTTCTGGCAAACGCCGAGGGCCGCCACATTGGACTGAGCCGTATCGAACATCACGCCCATATACTCTTCGCCATTGGGCAACGTGGTCGTATCGTATCCGACCGTGTTGACAAAAGTACCATAAACCCCATCCGTCATGACGGCGATATCGCCTTGACCGACCGCCGCGGCCAAGATGGGCGTTTGGTTCAGGGCCAAGTTGGTACTCAGATCGATCCAATCGACGATCGTGACATCAGCGGTAACTTGTGCTTCCGTAATGGTAAGGAAGCCGGTGATGTCGCCACAATTGATCGTCTGATTCTGGCTGTTGACCCATTGGCTCAGGGCAGGCCCGATCACTCGCACGCCCCAGACCGCTCCGGGCGTGGTGTCGACCGTAAGCGAATAGGCGCGGTCCTCGTTGCCGGTTCCATCGAGGCCATAATCGATGACGTACGAGGTATCCCAACTTGCCGAGACCGTCTGCCACGTTCCGCCCGACTTGAGTGTGCCGCCGACCAGTACTTCGACGCGAGGTGCTCCGGCAAAGGTACCGCCATCGGCCATGGCCGTGTTGACGAAATTGATCTCTTGAACGGTCGCCGGTTGCTTGAACATATAGCCGAAGAAATCTTCGCTCGTATTGCCGCCGAATGTGCTGCATACATTAAAGAAATCCTCGGTCAGTTCACCGTCGCACAAGTTGTACCAAGGAGCGAAAAAACCGGCAAAGCTGGCATGGTCATACAAACCTTGGCTGGCATAAAACACTTCGGGCATCGTGGGGTGTTGTTCGTATCCAACGGTATCCCCATTCGGGACCACCGCCCCCACGTATCGCGCGACCCGACCTTGCTCCGTAGAGTCTGCGTAGGTCGTAATATCAAACACGGTCGCCATCGCAGGCGTCCCACAAATCAAACCAAGTAGCATCACAAACCATGCGGCAAAAACAAAATTCTTCATCACAAGTCTCCCAAAGAGAATACTAATTCAAGCATTAACGAGATTAAAAACGAGCCTCTTCGTTCAAAACTTAACAAATATATTATTGACTCCGATGTATTTAGAGGACATTTCAAAACCTCAATTTGGACTACAAGCGGTCTTTTTGTTTACCGGACTTCGTCGCAAAATCTCGCCATATCGCCCAATATGCCTTCGATTTTGCTCCTTGCCGGCAAAACAAAAATCCTCGCTTTCGTCTTCAAAGCAGGTTTTGAAACGCCCTCTAATGATCCTTGCGGGATTTCCAGCCGCAAAACGGTTCATTAACAATGCAGACCTCAATAAGAATCGAGACGAGAACGCAACTCTCGGAAATTTTCCAAAACAGATTGCGTTCCCGCTCGACCCTATGGAGGATATCAAGTGGGTCAGCAAGCCAAACCCGACGTCAATATCCCAGTATGAGACATCCCTTTTTTACGAACGATTACGTCGTAATATTATTCCAAACAACGCAGCGCAGAAGAGCAGTGCAATCGTGCTCGGCTCCGGCACGGCGGTCGAACCGGTTCCGGCCTGCCAGTTCCCGGCGAGGATCGTCGCGTCGGAGGCGTCGACGTAACCATCGCCGTTGAAATCGCCCATCTCCCAAGTAGCGCCTGGCCCCGCCTGCCAGTTGCCGGCAAGAATTGTCGCGTCGGAAGCGTCAACCTGGTCGTCATGGTTCGCGTCGCCGGGAATGTCGTCGATGACCGCGGCGAACACTTCAAACTCGTTGGTGGCAACGAAGCCGGTTGTGTCGCCTGAATAGATGTCATTGGCAAGCGGGGTTCCGATCAACCGAATGCCATCGATGGCGGCGGTAATGGTGTCGAAGGTGAACAGCTCGGTATCGTACTGCGACCAAGGCACCAGTTGGAGGTCGGCATAATCCTCGGCATAACGGCCGAGATCGAGATTGGTTGCAGCGACCCAATTCGAACCATTGTCGGTCGTATATTCCACGCGGATGGTGGCCGGAATGAAATAACCGCCGCAATCGTACATCTTCTGACATGCACCGATGGCCGCCACGTTCGTCTGAGCGGTATCGAACATCACGCCCATATACTCTTCACCGTTGGGCAACGTCGTCGTGTCGTATCCGACCGTATTGACAAAAGCACCATAGTCACCATCCGTCATGGAGGCCGCATCCCCTTGGCCGACCGGAGCGGCCAAGATGGGCGTTTGGTTCAGGGCCAGGTTGGTCGTGAGATCGATCTGGTTGGTGATCGTGACATCGCCGGTAACTTGCATTTCCGGAATGGTGAGGAAGCCGGTGCTATCGCCCGATTCGATATACTGATTTTCGCTATTGTACCAATGGTCCAAGGCGGCACCGATCATTCGCACGCCCCAAACCGCTCCGGGCGTGGTATCGACCGTGAGCGAATAGGCACGATCTTCACTGCCGGTTCCGTTGAGCCCGTAATCGATGACATACGAAGTATCCCAACTCGCCGAGACCGTCTGCCACGTTCCGCCCGACTTGAGCGTGCCGCCGACCAAGACTTCGACGCGAGGTTCGGCCGCAAAGGTACCGCCGTCGGCCATGGCCGTGTTGACAAAATTGATCTCTTGGACGGTCGCCGGCATCTTGAACATGTAGCCAAAGAAATCTTCCGAGGTATCGCCGCCGAACGTGCTGCATACTCCATAGAAATCTTCCGTCAGCTCACCATCGCACAAGTTGTACCAATGAGCAAAAAAGCCGGCGAAACTGGCATGGTCGTACAAACCCTGACTATCATAAAACACTTCGGGCATCGTGGGGTGCTGTTGATATCCAACGGTATCACCATTCGGGACCACCGCTCCGACGTATCGCGCGACACGACCCTGCTCGGTATCGGCCGCGTAGGTCGTGATGTCAAACACCGTTGCCATCGCCGTCGACCCCCAAATCAGGCCGAGCAGCATCGCGAAAAATGCGGCAAAAACTAAATTTTTCTTCATCATAAGTCTCCAAATCTCCAAAAAGCATGAGCGAAAATCGGCGACCATCTTCTCGCGTGCCGAAAAGGATCGCCAACAAAAGTAGAACATATAAGTCATCTCACCATCGGTGAAACCAATTCCAAGGTCGGAAGGTTAAGGTAATTTCGGGGTACCGCCATCGCGCCGATTGGCCAGTTGTTGGTGGGTTATCAACTCGATTTCGTAAGGCAGGGAACGAACGGACCCGTCGCAGAACGCCATATTGAAACTGGACGGATGTGCACTGCCGAATCGGGTCGTCCACATGGTGATGGAATTGGCCCCGCCGTTGCTGTCCGGGACCGGTTCATACATGCCCCAACGCATGTTGTCGCACTCGCCGCCGATGTAGGGGCCCTGGTCGTCACCGGGATCTCCTTGCGGCTGCATGCCCGAATCGCAACACTTCTCGCCAACCAAATAGGTGTGGGACGTGCCGTCGGTGACGTCCCGTATGCAAACCGCACTGTGTGCGTAAATCACGCCGGTATAATTCTTGTTATGCGAATCCCAATCCAGGGATGAGTAAAAGGACATGCTGGGAGTCGGCATGCCGTTCTCCATGGGCGGGCCGTTCCAGGGATAGTCCGTGTAAAGATCCGCTCCGGCTCCGAAAAAGTCGCCCGCATTGGCCGCATAACAACTACGAATACTGCCGTTTTTGCCGTGCGTGCTCAATTGATAGCACATCCGTGGCGTATCTACCTGGGGACTGGACGCGGACAGATTGATCGGATACACCTCCGCCGCTCGCCGCGAAGGACAATTCCAAAGATTTAGTGGTGTTTGAAAACGGTCGACATTAGCTTGCCTCTGCTCCGCAAGACTCCCACCCATCCCTTGTTCATACATCGCGGCGGATTCGACAAAAGGCATGATCTGATATGCCCACGATGCCGGCTGTTTCACGCCATAACCGAGATCGGGGACCGGTGCCCAACCGAACCATCCCTGTGTGGGATACGCCCCATGCGCCGACTCCGCGTTGTTGATTCCCAGTGATAACTGCTTCAATTGGTTGCAGCATTGCAGTTTCCTTGCCGCCTCTCGCGCGGCCTGAATGGCCGGCAAAAGCAACGCGATCAAAATTCCGATGATAGCGATAACGACCAAAAGTTCAACGAGTGTAAATCCTTTATTGATCCCGATACGTTTTTTGCATTTACGTCGAGAACGCGAAACAAGAAAATTTGCCATGACTTTATTCTGTTGGTTAACAAGAAAGCAATAGTAAAGGAGTTATTGCAAAACAAGAGGTGGAATCAATGGCGGATGCTCTTAAACCAACAAAAAAAGAGACGCGACAAAAAACACGTCGCTTTGATTTAAAGAAACTCACCCCCCATGCTGCCCGCTCTTGCTTTCCATTTGAATCAACTCGTGCGCATCGCTCGTTTTATTACTGTACAAATATGCAGTATTTCGTGATCGCGCAATATTCGGCTACATATTGGTCATGCAGCACTATTAGATAATTTCCACACCTGGACAAACCTTCCCGAGAATCTGGATAAAATTTGGATAAAATTTCCAGAAGGCGTCATTACATCAGAAAAATGCCTAAATGAACGTTGCGCATGGGCGAAAGAGTTCCTCTTAAGAAGAGGAGTAAACGGGGTTGCGACTAAGTTGCAATTATTTACGGAGCGGCTTGGGCTTTATTTTTTCACTGCGTGGACGGTTCTCGTAATGTTGGGGGAGGTTGGTCCACGAAGAATCACCATGGAGGCCGGTCCGACTCAGGTCGATCGGCTTGAAACCGTGCTTTAGCGCAGGCGAGTTTTCTTTCAGCCGGAAGTCGCCCTTCGCGGGATCCACGAAAAGGGGGTCGGTGACGAGCGAGCCGACGTCTTTCTTTTGTTCCGCCCACTTCTCGAAATCCAAGCCCATGAAGTTCGGCCTGCCGGTCGTGCTCCAGTAGATATTGCGGCCGAGCTTCCAGCCGCCGTTGTTCCATATCCCGCTGAAGATCTGCGGCGTGGCGGAATAGAGAATGTTCCCCTCCGCGATGAAGTGGCATGGCACGCCCTCGCGGCATCGGCGGATCTGGGCTTGTTCGCCGAACGCGAGCACGTTGTTGCGGACCAGGTTATTCTTGCCGTAATGCTGGAAGAACGGGCAGGTTCCGACGCGGTGGACGACGTTGTTTTCGATCAAGATGTCCGAGCTGCCTTCATCGGGGTAGATGCCCGACCCGTGCGAGACGCGGGGATAGTGATAGATGTCGTGGATGTGGTTATACCGTTCGGTCGTGCCGGGCGAGATGCCCAGCGTGTAGATGCCGCCCATATCGCTCAAACCGCTGCCGTTGCCCAGGTGGTGGATATGGTTATAGTCCAGGTTGTTATGATTGGCCGAGCTCGGCTGAAAGCCCCATGACCAGCCGCAGGAGATGCCCGTATAATCGAAGTTCGAAATCTCGTTATGGGTCACCTTGTTGTACGAACTCCGCCCGATCCACACGCCGTGCGCGCCATGGAACAAATGTCCACCATCGTGGATGAAACAGTTGTCGACGGTAATATGATCGGTCGGCGCGGTCTCTTGGATGCCCGACCCGCCGCCGATATACACGCCGCCGCCCGCCAGGTCGTGGAGGTGGCACCGCTCGACACGATCGTTCTTGCACCCGGCGGCCAGCCAGATCGCATGACCCCCGGCGTGGGCCACTTCACAGCTCTCGAAGATCGAGTCCCGCAGCCCGACCGCCATGATCATCGCCGGCCGACCAAGTTCCGCCTGGCTCGGGTTGTGGAGTGCCGCCTCTTTGACGTCGGCGTTGGTGTGTCGGAACGAGATGCCGCGGAAGCGGAGGTGCTCGACGAATTTTTTCTGCGCAGGTTGGCCGTCGAACTGGACGAGGGTCGAGGTAATGTGCGGCACGACGACCTTGACCCGGTCGCGAGTCTCGCCCGGTAGTGGATAATAGTACAGCACTCGGGCCGCGCGGTCCCAGTACCACTCGCCCGGCGTGTCGAGGCCCTCGAAGACGTTCTCGACGTAATACCGCTGCTGCTTTTCCCAGTACGCCATCCGCCACGGGGCAGGCTCGCGGAAAGTCACTTGCCGCTTTTCGGCATCGATCGACTCGATGTGGTGCAGCGACGTCTCCCACGAGTGATAGACCACGACCAGCACGTCGTCGAGATGCTTCCACTGTTTGAGGTCCCCTTCCTTGAAGTAAAACGCCTTGCGGTTCTCACGCTCGATCGGGCCGTCGGTGCGGAGGAACGAGCCGAGGTTCGGAGTCCTTGCCCGGGGGCGGCGCTGGTCGTCGACGAAGAGCTGATTGAAGTCCCACCGCTCGCTGCCGGGCACTTTCGAGAGGTCGGCCCGCCAGAGCTTGCCCTCGCACTTCGTCTTGCTTTGCTGGCTATCGTCCGGCTGCCAGCCGGTGACGACCGTTCCACCACTGACGATCGGCGTCTCGCCCGGATAGGCCTGATACGTGATCGGCCACTCCCTGCTGCCCGAGTCGGCGTCGGTAAAGTGGAGCGTTTCGTCGAGCGTGTAAGTCCCGCCGCGCAGCAGCACGGTCACCGGCCGCTTTACTCGAATAAGCGCCTTTTCGATCTTTTTGAATTCGCGAACCTTATCGCGAGCCGCACGGATCGTCGCCAGCGGCCCGTCCGTCCCCGCCTCATTCGGCTCAGCCAGCCGCCCCGACCAGGTATCCTTGCCCGTCGGCGCCACATAAAACATCACCGCCTCCGGATCCGGCTTCACCTGCGAGACCGGCGTCGCAGAAAACGACGCATCGCCCCCCTCGACAACACCAACCGCACCAACGGCAACAAGAAAAAACCCCAGAACAACGCTTCGACATAATAAGAACAACATAAGAAACCTCCAGGAGAGCAAAAGGCGGGACATTCATCCCCATGCCTCATCTTACCGATTCCCTATCCGCAAGTAAAGCATTCCGCCCGAAAGCAGGATCACCTGCCAGAACTCTTTACACAACAACCGCTTACTGCACCCATTAAATCTTGCAAAATGGGCAACTAACAGCTAGAATACGAATTACGGTAAAATTAATTACAAATATGCCGTCTAGAAATAATACTCTATTCCCAAATATGCCCTATGGTAAATCAGCTACGCACAAATCGTGATTTGTATCTTGCGATTGGTGAACTCGTTAAGAAGTACGAATCGTGTGACCGGACACTTGAAGAATATCTGCGAGCAGTGTTGACCGAGTCCGAACCTTACAAAGAATGTGACACGATTTCTCTGAACCAGTTTTACGAAATGCTGGCTTTCGCATTTACATCAGAACCGGCATCCTTTGACGATAAGTGGCGTCATGATTATGACGAACTGCAAGACGACATGGAAGGGTACGAGGGTTGGTATGCGGTGATCGTCCAGCAGATTGTCGATCTTCGTGAGATGAAAGAAGCCGGAGCTTGGGAAAACGAACTTCGTTATTTTGGGATCAGTTCTCCTCGCGAGTCGTACTGGTTTAATTTTGACCCGTTCACTTTTATCGAGTGTGGCGTGGAGGGCTCGCTCGGAGGCTGGCACGCGGGAGATGATACCGGAAGAATCTACGTGTCCGAGCCGATCGACGTGCTCCGTGACGACGGTTCCGTGGAGTCTGTCAATCCGGAAGACTTGCCCAACCCGACGTTTGAAATACCGGCACTGAGTTGGGAGCAGTTCAAGGATTTTTTGTTGTGTGGCCAACACTACGAGTGAGATATTAAACTTTTATGATAGGATGAAGTTTCAAGAATAATGAAAAACGATAAACCGAATTTAGATCTGGTCAGGCTCAGTAAATGTGTCGCGCATGCGTTGCGGCACGAGCCTTGGCTTTATGAATTGGAACTGGACGAGGAAGGCTGGGTGCCGGTCGAGGCGGTCTTGGGTGCACTGCGGAGTCAGCGAAAGGGATGGAGCGACGTCACGGAAGCGGATCTTGCCGAGATGATCGCGACCTCTTCGAAACGCCGTTACGAAATCGACGGCGGGAAGATGCGAGCCCTTTATGGACATTCCGTTCCGGACAAACTGCAGAAGACACCCGTCGTGCCGCCGGAGGTGCTCTATCACGGGACGGCACCGGCCACGGTCCCCAAGATCCAATCGTCCGGGCTGCTGCCGATGGGTCGTCAGTATGTCCATCTGTCCGTCGATGTGGCAACCGCGACAGAGGTGGGACGTCGAAAATCACCCCAGCCGGTGATTTTACGAGTCTTGGCCGCCGATGCCCATGCCAGCAAGATACAGTTCTACGAAGGCAACGAAAAAGTCTGGTTTTCCGACCGCGTCCCGCCCGAATTCATTGATTTTAATAATTCAGAAGGTGAACGCAACTAGCCGACAAACCGAATTTAACGAAAGGCCTCCAGGGAAAAAGTGTCTGACAACTTTTTCCTGAATCATAAAAACAAAGAAAAAACCATGTGTATTGACTTTAAGGAACCGTGGGTAAAGGTAGAACAAGCTGCTGGCAGTCTGGTTTATGAGCTCCAACGTGAAATAGCAAATGATCACCTACTCTGGGGCAAAAAGGTACGTGCAATTGCCCGGCGGATAGATTCGGATGATGTGCTGTTTGAGGTTGAAGGTATCGAACCAACCTATGCTGTTGTTCATCTAACTTATAGCGGAAAGCGCGAACAAGATCCTACATTCCCTGCCGTTACGCTTTTTTCTTCACTGGATCAGTGGATGCGTGAAGAAATGATCCCAGATCATCAAGTTACTGAAAACGGGGACAAAACTAATTAAAACAGGTAGCCCGGATCGAGATCCGGCATTGAAAACCCATTTTTTGCCCGACCTTGATCGGGCCTACTTAATTCCCAAATGAAATATAGTTACCTTTCGGCTTTTGCATTGTCATTCATCATCGGCGGCCTATCCGCTTTGGTAATGCCGCTTGCCATGCTATTGTTTTGGACTCTTCGGGCACATCCATTTCACGAAAATGCAGATATAGCGTTTTTTATCATTTGCTTTGCTTTACCAGCAACCATCTTCATTCTTCTTGGCTCAGGGGTTCAGGCAGCAACTGGGCCGATAAACGCTTACGCAAAATATTTGATTGTGATCACAGGGATAGTTCTGGTAATCCTGTTACCTTATTACCTACAACTCATAGCCTTGTTGTTAAAAGTCGTCGGATTATCAATTCCTATCCTTGGCCCGATAGGCATGGTTCTTGTGATATATGGCATAGTCAACGGCCTGGCAGCCAGCTTTATTTCTTGTAAAATAGCAACAAGGAAAACAAGATCTTCGGAATGAAGGCGATTTAGCGAAGTAAACCGTGTCGTGATTCGGCCTACCTCGCTAAAATCATGAATAGACGCAACACTTGGCTTCGTTGGCGAAGGCTTGGAGGAGGGGCGGGGAGGCATCGAAGAAGTGGTCGGAGGGGCTGAGGATGAAGCGGCCGTTCGGGCCGGCGGTGTCGAAACAGCGGCGCACTTCGGTGCGGGTTTGGTCGGGCGTGCAGCCTTGGAAGAAGTGGAGCTGGTCGAAGCCGCCGATCATGCATACTTGGTCACCAATACGGCGCTTGGCCTCGGCCAGATCGGCGTCGCCGCCCATCTCTTTGGGCGTGAAGGTCTCTACCGCGTCGGGGCCCATCGCGACGATCCGTTCCAGCAGCGGCATGATCCCGCCGCAGACATGGTACACGATCCGTTGCCCGGCCGCGTGGGCCGCCTCGATGATCGGCGTATCGTAGGGGGCCACGAACTGGTCGAATAGCTTGGGCGAAATGACCGTCGACGAAGCGTCGCCGCCGCCCAGTTCCACGAGGTCGTAGCAGGCACCGGCGAGCGATTTCGCGAAGGTCAGTTTCCGACGCTGGAGGATGCCGAGCAGTTCGTGCACCCAGGCCGGATCGTCGTAAGTGGCCATGATCAACTTCTCGATGCCCACCAGACAGGCCGCGTCTTGCCAGCAGCCCGGCTGTCCGAAAACATCGGCGCAGCAGATATGCCCACGCACGATCCCCCGCTCGCCGAACGCCTCGGCCGCGTCGTTGACGGCCTGGGTGTCGCACTTCGGGGCGGTCATGAACTGGCCGAGTAACTCGATATCCGTTTTCTCCTTGATCAGATGCTCCGTCACCCAGGCCGTGTGCTCGTTGGCCTGAAGCGTGGTGCTCAGCTTGCCGCGCGGGGTGATGAAGTGGAATCGCGTGGTCGGCAGGTCGAAGTCCGGGAGCGGCTCGCTCTCGATACGCCAATCGTCGTTGGCAACCCGACGGGCTTCGAGGAACCCGAGCTCTTTCTGGCCCGGATCGAGGTACTCGCCCGCCTGCGTGTCGGCCCGATGGGCAACCACCCACCGTATCGCATCCAGCCCGAACCGATCGAAGAACTCCTGCTCCGAAGCATTTTGGAGACAGTTTTTCAAGAAGGACGGCATCAGGTGATGCGTCGTAACCGGCAGCCGGTCCGGCTGCCCCCCGTTTAAAGCACAAAGCAGTCTCGCTCGTGATGACATCATACACTACCTCTCTTTGGATCGCCCCGAACCAAGTTATGATTTTCAGCGATTGTAAACCAAAAGAGGCCTATTTGCAAGCCAGGCACGTCTGCGGCAAAGGCCACACAACCTCGCCATAAAGGGCTTCAAGCGTTTGAAGGATTTTACTATACTGGGAGGCGGTAACTTACCATCGTTCCCATCCCGGAATCACCGGCTTGCGGTTATGAAAGATCGTGCAAATAGGAGACTCGTTATGAACGGGCGTATCTTGATTGGTTTGGTTCTTTGTTCCATCTTGGTCGGTTGCAACAGCTCGGAGCCCCCCACCCAACCGACTGCTCAAGTGCCGAAGCCCGAGCCGCCGTGGTCGGAGCCGGTCGGTGGGCTGCGGGCGAGGGTGGAGGTGCTGCCGCCGGAAAAAGCCGAGTCTCCGAAGGAAAACTACGGTCCTTTCTGCCGTGCCAATATCGAGTTCGAAAATGTTTCCAATGTCGCC
Organism: Planctomycetia bacterium; assembly: GCA_050123355.1. Lineage (GTDB taxonomy): Bacteria > Planctomycetota > Planctomycetia > Pirellulales > Thermoguttaceae > JASFHG01. The sequence goes on along the minus strand of JASFHG010000017.1, from coordinate 1,877 downwards.
GGGCAGATGAACATCCGATTCACTCCCGGCAAGATCAAGTGGACTGTCGTGGACCAAGACGGTAAAGAGCTGGCCCCGGTTCAATTCGGGGTTTATGATGCCCTGACACCGACCTGGAAACCGTCGCTGCTGCCTACCCATGGCACCTTGAAGTTTCGCTTCACCTATCCCGGCCTCGGATTCATGCCAGACAAGAAAAACGTGATCGCCGACATGGGCGACATCCACCAATCGTGGATCATCCCCCTGGACGATTCCACATATTATCTGTCAGGCACTCTCACCATCAAGAAAGAGGACGGCGACCAACCCTACGACTGGAGCGGCACGCTGGAATTGCCCAAAGTGGAGATCCCCAAGGAGTGGGAATGAGGCGGGTAGGCCCGATCACGATCCGGCTTCGGGAAGCTTTTTTCGAGCCCGATCGCGATCGGGCCTACGTGGCTAATTCACGTTTTTTATTTTTGTTTGGGCCTTTTAAAATAGTAGACGCCGCCATTTATAGCAACCAATTCCCACCCACGGTCTCCCAGCTTGTTGAGTCCAGCCTGAATAACTTTACGACTACTCATTACCACGGTTGTGCCGCTCTGTTTTACGGTTCCATGAAGAGCTTTATGATCGGTAGAAGATTTGCTCTCAAATTCTTCTATCTTGCCAATGAGTTCTTCGATATTCTGCACTTCGGCTACTTCGAAATCAGATAACGCCAGATATTCCCAAGTGTCGCCTTTCCAGGCTTCCTCCTTTTTGGTATCCGTTCCCCAAACGACTACTGCGGACAACACAAAAGCGGCAAACACACCCAAGACAACGTATTGCTTTCTTTTCATATTTATTCTCCATGCATATTGATTGGAAAAAGTCTCATCTTTTCTGCCACAAAATCATCTGGGATTATACCACAAAACAACACAGAGACCACAGAGATTTTTCACATTCCCCCCGGCACTCCTTTCGTAAGGGTTCCGTTGCCCCCTCACCCCCAAGTGTCCGCTATCCACAGGACAACCGGTAGGCCGGATCGCGATCCGGCTTCGGGAAGCTTTTTTCGAGCCCGATCCCGATCGGGCCTACTGGCTCGCTGTGCATGGAGATTGCGTTGTTCTTCGAGAAACTTTTCCCATTCCGTTTCGGGGATGTATTCACGATAGCCGCCTACGAAGTATACAATATGGCCGCCCGCCGGCAATTCACCACCGTTGTGATCCAGCCCGACTTTATCCCAAAAGAGGGCGAGCCGATCATGGTCGTCTAAATTCAATCCTTCGACATAATGCCAGCCGCACGTTTCTGGAGTCAGCAACTCGCCGCGGTCGAGAACTTCCTGCACGACCGACTCGGGCACGGTCTTGCCTCGTAGGAGATTTGCATCTGCCGCCCACTCCGTCTTCTCGCGACAAAGCAAACTCAACGACGCTTCGGGTGTAGCCTCGCCTGCCGGGAAAACTCCATCGTGAGCTTGAGCATATTCATAAAGCGCAAAATAAAGCTGAATGTCACAACAATGACTGACACCATAAGGATATCGATTCCGATAATTCACATAAACAAGAACAAAAAGCACCAACACAACGAGAACGATCGCCAGCAGGATCTTGGTTCTACGCCGCATGGTTATTTTCCTTTTTCGCTATGGTCGTTGGACATAATGCCCGGTCAGGTAGGCTGACTCACGATCGGGCCTGCCTACGTGCCAGAAAACGACGGTGCGTCTTGACGCACCCTACTTGATCCGCCACATCTGAAAAGTGCCGGCGATCGGGCCTTTGTAGTAGCCTTTGAATGAGTTCTCGCTCAACTCACAGGCACCTTCATAAACACCTTCGTCGGCGGTGTAGGTGAACTTATTGTCTTTCAGAGTGCCGTCCATGACA
>JASFHG010000016.1:0-16025 GCA_050123355.1 Planctomycetia bacterium | reverse complement strand
AAAATCTATAATTTCAAGAAAAAACTGCCATTTAGCCAGGATGTCATTGTTGTGCTGCTCTACAAAGCAAAAGACTTTCCGGAGGAAATGTGCCGACAGGCATCGTATAATCCTTTGGCTTTATCGACTCAAGCCATGGTTTTTGAAGTATATCAAGCCATATGGCATCTTAAGAAACCCAAATCCTTTTCTAATGAGTGGGTGCGTGCAAAACTCATTCCTGTTCGAGGAGATGTCGCTACTTATACTCAACAAGATATCGAACACCCTAGGTGGTCCCTCGATCACCACATGGATATACCCCGTTTCCCGGGGGCAAAGGTTTTGTCTTATAATTTCTATCCCGATACGATTCGAAAAGGGCCGGACGGTAAGGGATTGGATGACGAAAGAAATAAGCAGTGGTTTCGAGCAAATCCCCAATGGATGCTTAGAGCGGCAGAGCTTTTGTATCAGGCCGAGCTTTACGATGATGCTTGGCGGGCCTATTTTGAGGCAATTTATGGTTGGGGAACATTGATGCCATTGCAATCAGATCATGCGAGATCCCTTGATGCTCTCAGCGTAGAAAATGCAGAACATTGGCATCAAGCAGCCAAAGCGGCTTATTTGGCCGGGAAAAAAGAGCTTGCATGGGATCTACTTTTCAAAGCGGCTGTTTTCGGAAATGAGATATGCTACAAAAATGTTCAGAAAACAGCGGTTCATTGGTTTTCTGGTGGTGATGTAAGACCTCCAATTAAAGAACCTTTATCAAAAGAAAAGCAGCGAAAACTACTCCTTGAAGTGGTAACGTATTACAAAAATTTGAACGTTCACCCAAGAGCCTGGAATTTGGTAGAACAACACCAGGAGTACTTTGATAATCCTGACAAGTTGGTTAGAGAACTCAAGGAAGATTGGGCCAAGAGATTGGATGAATACAATATTGGTAGCTCCTTGACTACACCTGAAACTTACATATATGGTCAGAAAGTATTCAAACAGACCAATCCCTCTGCGGTAGGGCGACTGACACGTATAAAAAATCCCGCAGACATTACTGTTCCATGGGCAATGGAAGACAAGGCATTGAAAGAAGTTGCCAGAGAAGTTAAAAATTTATTCAAACAAAACAGGGAGCATTGAAGGTGTCTAAGAGAAAATGAAGAAGTGTTTTGGCGTTCCTTCGGAACTTGTGTAGCTTTGCCAACTGGAGATTCGATGAATGTTGAAAACAAGAACCGAAAACGGGGACACTCAACTTTTCTGCGAAAAGTAGAATGTCCCCGTTTTCTTATAGACTGCCGAAGAGTTGGAGGTGGTTCTCGGCCGTGCGGTGGATGCTGTGGGTGGGGGCGGTGGGGCGGGTGACGGTTGGGGGATCGGTGAAGGTGTGGTCGATGGCGGCGGACCAGTTTTGGACGACGGTCGGGGCGAGGCCGCGGCCGGGGATGAGGGTGTCGCAGTCGGCGAGGAGTTGGCGGTGGGTCGACGTGTCGGTCGTGATGATCGGCAGCTCGGCGACCAGCGCTTCGAGGACGCTGCCGGAGAGGTCGTCGTCGGTGCTCGGTTGGAGGTACAGGTCGGCCGCGTCATAAAGGATCTCGGGCTCGTCGAACACGCCGGGCGTTTGGATCGAGCCGGCCAGATGATAGCGGTCGATCAGGCGGTGGAGTGTCGCGAGGGCCGGGCCGGTGCCGACGATCCAGAGTCGGGCGTGAGGATGGCGGGCTGACACGTCTCGCCAGGCGTGGACCAGCAGCTCGACGCGGCGGTGGTCGGTCAGGCGGCCGACGTAGAGGGCCACTTTGACGCCGTCTTCCAAGGCCATGAGGCCCGGGTCGGCATCGACCAAGACTTGACGGGCGGCCAGTTGCACGTCGGGCGTCCGATGGGGGCGGAGCGCGGCGCCGTTGGGGATCTCGACCACACGATCGCGCGGGTAGCCGGCCGCGATCAGCTCGGCGTGGCTCGTCGGCGAGGTGCCGATCATGGCGGCCGCTTTCATGCACGTTTTTTTGATCCGCCGCGCGCGTCGCGTCTCGATCTGGCGGAGGCAGTCGCCCATGCGGCCCGCTCGTTCGGCACGGAGGACCACCGGGCAGTTCTTGCCAACCGCGCGGATCGCCGTCTCGGCATCTTCGCCCAAGCCGGAAACGCAGATCACGTCGAGCTCGTCGCGATGCGCGGCGAGCCAGCGGGCAAGCTGTTTTTGGTAGCATCGTTCTTCCGACCGTTTGGGAGATAGGGGGACGCAGAAGCGGACGGTCGGCACGCCTTGATAGTAGATCAGCTCGGGCCAGGTTTCAACCGCTCGCCGGCTGAGGATCGTCGGCCGATGTCCCCGATCGAGCAGTTCAACCGCCATCTGCCCAACGACGCGGCCCGCCCGATCGAACCAGGGCCAGAAATGGGGAGTGATGAAGGCGATGTTCATTGCGGTCGATGAGGGGTGCAAAAAGTTTATAGAGGATCAGGTATTTAAAGTTACCTACTTTTTATACAGGAATCGGGTACTTCGAAGTCGTCCCGAAGGGACCATCATGGCATACAAAATCGGTCAAACATGTCCGACACCTTGACTGTCGTGGGCATGGCACCCAGCTTTTCGTTTCCGCTTTATGATAGTCACGATCACGACAATAAGCAAGAGTATCCCGGCGATTGCCGAAGAGACCAGCAGCCCGGAACCGAAAACGAGTACAACTACGCCTTTTTCACATCCACACACTTCGTAAACCGCGTATAGATGCTGAGGAACGCCGGCCAGGAGTGGAACTTCCTTGGTTACCGTGATGGTAATCGTATGTTCACCTTCCGGGATGCCGCTTCCACGGAAACTGAACAGTTTCAAAGGGCGTTTTTCAAAGTCTTCTTTGGTATAATAGGACAGGTCGGCGGTCCAGTCGAAGACTTTTTGTCCGTCGGTGTTTTTTACGACACATTGAAATTCAAACGATCGTAACGCGGCCCAAGCGGACTCGTCATCGAAGGTTCCTTCGGGCACTTCGAGAAAGAGATTAGACTCTCCACAGGTGTTAGGATGCGTTTGATGAAACGTTCCCGTATATTCCCCCGGTTTGGAGAAGTCGACATCCATACCTTCGATGGTTCGAGTCTTCTCCCGCTCTCTGTATTCCAGTGCCACGGTACGTATGGCGAGAAAGCATATTACGGCAAACACGATAAACACGACGGCGATCGCGGTCATGACGATTCGGCCGATGGGATACGATTTCTTTTTTTCGCTCATTTTCAGGCAAGCCGTTTTTTCGTCTACCGGTTTGGGTTGACCTGGAATTGGATGGATTGGCTGCCGCCGAGTCGGTAGCGGTGGAGCTTGGGCCAGTACATGATTTTCTTGGCGGGGATGACGTCGGGGGCCGTGCCTGCCTTCTCTTGCATGTACAGCACCGCTTGGGTCCGCCCGTCCCCTTCGAGGATGAGCAGTTCTTTCTGGCGGCTGTAGCTGGCCCGGGCACCGCGGGCGGTGAACTGGCTGCCCTCGATGCTCACGTTTCCGGTCGCTTCGACTTCGACGCCCGGATCGCCCCCGGTCGGTGACGGCATCTGGACCAGTTGCAGCCGCTGGCAGCGGAGCAGGGCCCCTTCGTCACCGAGCGCGTCGGGGTCGTCTTCCGGCAGCTCTTGGTTCCAGTCGGTGACCTGGCCGAAGGTGCCTCGGACCTGGTCGTTGAAGCCCATCAACCGGCCGTTGATGTCGCCATCGATGAAGCCTTGGAAGCGGATCTTGACGTAGATCAACTTCTCCGGCCCGGCGGCACCTTGGCCGGGGGTCGGGTTCGGTTGGCCGGGGGCCGGGTTTGGTTGGCCCGAGTTCGAGCGGCCGGGCGTGTTTCCATAGGCAGGTCGCGGGCGGGCGGGCGTCATGCCGGTCGGGCCGATCTGCTGGAGCATCTTGCCGTCCTTGTCGCGTCGGACCGATCGCACATAGCCGGGACCCTTCGCGAAGATCTTGCCGGTGCCTCGGTCGATCTTCAGGTTGCTCATCTCGCCCACTTCGATCGCCTCGATCCGGCCCAGCTCGTCGAAGGTGTTACTGTTCATCTTTGCACCACCGTGACACGTCAGCCAGAGCAGCTCGGGCCGGTCGGCCCGGTCGTTGGACATCGCTTTTTCCGATTTGGCGAAATCGATCTTACGCGTGAGCATCGCGGAGAGCTGCTCGGTGTAAAGCTTTTGGTTCTTGGTCTCGGCGATGACCTGTTCGAGGAAGTTGATCACTTGGCCGTTGAAGTCCATCTCCTGCTGCCAGGTGATGATGATCGGCTCGGCTTTTTTGACGGCCTGGCCGCGCAGGTCGCGATTCATCGGCGGCAGTCGCATCGTGCCGGGTCCGTTCACCCAGAGGCGGTTCGTGCCACGGTTCAGATTGATGTTGGCCCCGGCCAGTCCGAGCCCTCGCCCGACGAACTCGGCCGGACGCCCGAACATGCTCAGCGACATGCTCGGCAGCGTCGCGTTCAGCACGTGGATCCGGTCCCCCTTGGCGATGATCGGCTCGACGTTCGGCTTGTCGGTCTCGGTTTCGACCAGCTCGACGTTATCCAGCAGCGTCAGCTTGGTCACTTCGGTTTCACGCTTCGCCTTGCCGTCGGGGGTCGGTAGCTCGCGGATCAAAACGTTCGCCTGGAGCACGCGGGCCTTGACGTGGAAGTGCTGCTTCTTTTCTTCTTGAGGCGGAGCACCGAGCGGCGACGCGGCTCCCGGCGTCCCGGGCGATCCGGCCACGGGCGTGCCGGCCGGCTGGTAGGGCGTCGTTGGTTGGGTGTTGGGGTAATTGGGGTTGGTCGGTGGCAAGGCATTGTTGATGGACGGGGCCGCTTTGACCGTCTCGAACCAAAACTGGCACTGGTCGACCGAGCCGGAGATCTGCTTCGAGTTGATTTCCACGTTGCCGTCCGCCTGCATCTTGTCCGGCTGGAGCTCGACGCCCATCTTTTCCCGCGTGCCGCCGGTGGCCGCGACCGTTCGGTTCGTCTTCGGCTTTTCCAGCAGATAGAAGTGGATCGAGTTGGCCGTGAGTCTTCCGGTCGGGCCATAGTCGAGCGTCGCGCCGCCGGTGAGCGAGATGACCTGGTTCTTTTCGTGCGGGCGGATCCGCAGCTCTTTCTGCCACGTGGCGGTGAAGAGCTGGTCGCTTTTCTCGTTGGGTCGAGCCTGGTTTTTTTCTTCGTTGAGTCGCGCGGTGATGATGCCCGGCCCGTCGGCGACGAGCTGGCCGAGCTGTCGCGACGGATCTTGCGACGGTCGATACTCGATGTACTTCGCGATGAACGTGTTGCCCTTCTGGGTCAGCCGGACCGCTTCCTTGCCCGCCTTGTCTTGCAGCACGATCCGGCGGTCGGCCAGGTGGTACTGGAACTCGCGGGCAAACGCTTCGACCTCCTCGACGGTCGAGTGGATCCGTGCGGGCTGCTTGGTGCCGCGGGCCTCCAGCCAGGACGGTTCCAGGTTGCCGACGCCGGTGTCTTGCTTCTTTTTGGACGACTTGCCCGATTTCTTCTTCGGGACGAAGTGGATCACCAACTCGTCACACGAGAGCTGATCGGCCGGGCCGTCGGTGCGGAAGCGGGAGATCTCGACCTTGTCCTTGAACGCGGCACGACGCTCGGGGACGTCGAACCGGAACCCGCCGGTGCAGCCGATCTCGACCGGGATCAACTTCGGCTCGGGCTTCGTGGCGGTCGCGTCGGCGAGCGGTTGTGCTTGGCCGTCTTTTTTCGTTTTGTCTTCTTCCGGGATGAACAGCCGCAGGTAGTCCACCTCGCGTAGCTGGAAGGACCGCATGCCGGCGATGCGCGGGCCGTCACCCTTTTTGACATGACGTTTTTTGTCGTCCTGCTCCAGCTTCATCCGCATCTTTCGGCCGGCGCCGCTGTGCTTTCCGTATTTGAATCGGACCGATTCGTTGGTGGTGATCCACTCTTCGCTAAGGTGGATGTTTCGCGTGGCGATCCACAGGTCGTCGTCCGGGTCGTCCAACTTGCCTTTGCTGTGGATCGTGACTGGCCCTGCGATCCGGCCGCCGGTGATGCGACCGTTGCCGAACTTGCCGCGGCTTAGGTCGAACGAGCCGTCGAATTGGAGCAGGGCCCCCTCGGGCGCTTCCAGGATGACCGCTTGACGCTCGGCCATCGGCGCCTCTTGCAGCTCTTTTTTCGGGAAGAAGATGATCGTACACGGCTTGAGCATGACGCGGCCGTCGGGCAAGGTTTTATAGTCGCCGACGAGGAGCTTGGCCTGATCGCTTTCGAGCATCTTCGGCTTGTCGACCAGCTCCCACGAGCCGGGCGGGAAGAAGACGGCGAGCTCCTCCGCCTGACGCTCGGCCAGGTTGCCCGCCTCCCTGATGATTTGTTCAGCAACCGTTTGACGCTCGTTCGGGTCGAGAGAAGGAGAGACCACCGGCACGACTACCATGGCATAGGCCCAGTAGGCAATCAGCACGATCGCAGAACTCATTCCTACCCGAAATAGCTTTTTCATATAATGTTATACGCTGTTGGTTGAGGGTTGGTTCGGATTTGTTTTTGAAAATATCGGTGTTTCGAATTTTTGATTTTCATTCGTTAGCGGCGGGGCTTGCCCCCGCGTTAAAAAACGTTAATTGGTGAGGAACGCTGATTTACGCGGGGACAAGCCCCGCCGCTAACATATATACACACTAACTAAATTTGAAATTCGCGGATTACCTCGTTCCAGCGGCCTTGCGACTGGAGGATCAGGGTGATTGCTTCTCGGACCGCTCCGCGGCCGCCCGGTTTTTCGGTGACGAATTGAGCGACCTCTTTTGCTTCCGTCGAGGCATCGGCCGGGGCGATCGCCAGCCCGACGTACTGCATCGCCCGCACGTCGGGCAGGTCGTCGCCGATGAAGCAGACTTGCTCCGGCTTGAGGTCCAACTCGTCGCAGACTTGTTGAACCACCTCTCGTTTGTCTTTGACCCCTTGCCTTAAGAGGTCGATGTCCAGCTCGACGGCCCGATTGTGGACGATCTGCGAGGTCCGCGCGGTCACCAGGCCGAACGGGTAGCCTGCCTTCTGCCAAAGCTTGATCCCCATCCCGTCACGGGCGTGGAAGCTTTTTGTTTCGATCCCCTCGTCGTTGAACGTCAGTCGACCGTCGGTCAGCACCCCGTCGACGTCGGAGAGGATGAGTTTGATGGATTGGCAGAGGTTGTTCAATGTCATGGGCTTCGTTTCCCATTTTGGGGTTTTGGAAAGTTTAGCCGTCGGACATCGTCCGACGTGTTTTGAAGTTGCGAAAACGCGCCGAACGATGTTCGGCGGCTAAACGTTCATAAAATATCATGCCGGTTTTTTGTATACGGTTAAGGTGGGTTTATCCGCGGTCGATTCGGCCGGTGGCATCATGCCGAGGACGTCGGTGACGTCGATCATGCCTTGTGGGCAGCCTTGTTTGTCGACGACCGGCAGCTCGCTGATCTTGCGCTCGGCCAAGAGGTTTACCGCGTCGATCGTCTTCGAGCCGAGCGGGACCGACATCGGACGGTGGGTCATCACGTCGCGGATCGGGACGTCGAGCCGCGGGTTTTCGTTTTCTTCGAACAATCGGGCCAGGTCGCTGTCGGTGAAGAAGCCCGAGAGTTGGCCTTCGGCGTCGACCAGCATGACCGCGCCGGTCCGGCGTCCTTGGATCGTGGTCTTCAGCAGCACTTTTCGAATTGTTTCGGAGTCGGACGCGATCCGGCACTGGTCCAGCCCACGCATGATCTGCTCGACCTTGCTCAACTTTTGGCCGAGGGAGCCGGCCGGGTGGAAGCGGGCGAAATCTTCTCGCTCGAAGCCGACCATCCGACTTGCGACCAACGCCATCGCGTCGCCGATCGCGAGCATGACCGTCGTACTCGTGCTCGGGGCCAAGCCGAGGCAGCAGGCCTCTTCGATTTTGCCCATCGAAAGAACGACCGTTGCCGCGCGGCCGAGCGTGCTCTGCACGCCGGCGGTGATCGCGATGATCGGCACGCCCAACTCCGCCAGCGGCGGCAAAATTCGGGTCACCTCTTCCGTTTCGCCACTTTGCGAGAGGAGCAGGACCAGGTCGTCGCGGTGGATTCGGCCCAAATCGCCGTGGACCGCCTCGGCCGGGTGGAGGAAGTGGGCTCGGGTACCGGTCGACGCGAGCGTCGCCATGATCTTTTGGCCGACGAGACCCGCCTTGCCCATGCCGGAGACGATCACGCTGCCGGTGCATCGGACGAGCAGGTCGACCGCTTGGCAGAACGAGGGATCGAGTTGATCGGCCGCCTTGGCCAGCGCGTCGGCCTCATGCCGCATGATCTCGCGCCCCAGCCGGAGTTGCTCCTCGGGCGGCCAGTGGAGTTTTGAGGTCTTGTTGGTCTTTCCCTTGCCCATGGTTCTGTCTTCCTTGACAAGCGGGTTTTTTGGTGTGTAACACGATAATGTTTATAAGTCTCAGGTATTTAAAGTTACACAATTTTCATTCCATAATCGTCCCGAAGCGGCTGTGTTTTTTGTCAAGGGGGTTTTAACCCCCGGAAAACGGCCAAAAAATTTGGGTAAGTCCTGAAAGGACGTAGGCGAAAAGGAAATACGCTTCGCCTGCGTCCTTTCAGGACTCAAAATTGTAGTAGGGAATCCATGACCCGGGGGTTAAAACCCCCGGCTACGCGCCTGGGTCCCTTCGGGACGATTTTTGTATAAAAAGTAGGTGACTTTAAATACCTGAGAATCAATAAACAAAATTTGCGCAGTAACTCGCACCGCAATTCTACACGGAATCGACCAGTGGACCAACAGAAGTTTTTACAAGATCCCACGCCTGTCGATTTCATCGACAGGGTGAGGAGATGCCTTATCGCGTCAATCGGCTTTGGATCTGCTCCCCTTCGAGTCGGATCTTGGGATCGGCGTCAAGGCGGGCAATTTGGGCGACTTCGGTCAAGAGGGTCGGGTCGCTTGACGAGGCCAGCGTGGTCAGGGCCGCGTAGCGGACGTCCGGGTCGTCGTCTTTCAAGAGCCACTTGAGCCACGATTCGGCCTGGATGCTTTGCAGGCGGGGGAGGATGCTGATGAGCTTTTTCCGTACTTCCGGGTCGGGGTCCATGAGACGCTCGGCCAGGGCGAAGTGGACGGTCTGGAACCCGCCGAGGCTCAGCTCGCGTCGAGCCTTTTCGGCCTCTTGATGGTGGTTCGAGTGGAGCTGCACGATCAGGTTGTAGACCCGATCGCCGGGATCTTTTTGGTTCGCCGAAGCGGTGCGTGGAGTGGTCGGGCCGGTGGCTTCACTTGTCGGGGGTTCCATCGGGCGAAGGCCCGGGTTGTCGGGCAGGCGACGCAGGCCGGGGGTGTCGGATACGAGCTCGTCACGTTGGGGGTTGGAGCCGGTCGAGTTGGTTTCCGGGCGGAGTTGGCCGGGGGAAGGCGTTTTTGTGCCAGGGGATCCGGGGTTCGGTTTTTGTCGCGACCGATCGACCGGGATGGCCGCGATGCCGCCCCCTTCTTCGGGCGAGAGCCGGCGGCTTTTCAGATCGGGCAGCGGGGGAGGAAGGTTTCCGCCGGGCAATCGGGCCAGGTCGGTCAGGGGTCTTTCGCTGAGCGGGACGGTTCCTGCCGGGCCGACGGGCCGCGGTTTTGCAGGTTCCTTCGTTTTGGCGGTCGTCGCGTTTTTCTCTGTATTTAAGGCGTTTTGCTCCAATTCTTCACGGACCAGCCGATCGACCGACTTGGCTGCGTCGAGGACCGATTCGCAAGAGACCAGCAACCGGCTTGCGTCTTTATGGGAGAGGCCGCTGTTGGAGATTTGCAGCATACGGCGGGCGATCGTCGCCGCGTGTAGCCGGGCGCTGGGGCCATATTGCTCGACCCGTTGTGCCAGCGAGTCGGCCAAGACCAGTTGTGTTTCGGCGGTGGGTCGCGTGTCGGGGTGCTCCCAACTTTTGACCATTTCCAAGAGTTTGGCGCGGACCGCCTTCGCGACCACTTTTCGCTCGGAGCCCAAGGCGGCCGTCAATCGCGGGATGGCCGGCGTTCCCAACGAAGCGAGTCGATCGACCAGTTTTTCGACCTCGGCGTCGTCCGTCTGATTCAACTGCGCATAGTAATGGTCTGCCAAAAGACCGAGCAGCGACGGGTGGAAATACCAAAAGGCCGCGACCAGGAGACCGGCGAGAAAGAGGACGGCGAAAAACTTTTTCTGCAAGGGACGCATGATGCGTCGCATTGTGACGAAAACGGCGATTTCCGGCAAGATCAATCCCCGGTGAAAGATAGGAAAGCGAGAGTCGTTTGAGGAAATGGGCAAAAAGTGTGTGAATTTGGGAAGCTTGGTAAGCATTTGCGGCTCATAAACTTTCTCTGACTAGAACAGGCCGCACAAGCCGAATAACCCTAAAGGCCTATCCGAAAATCGGGACAGGCACCTGCCAAAAGGGAGTCAGTCCCGGTTTTCGGACAGGCTCTAAGTATAGATGTCGAAGTCTGCCTGGATTAGGGGTAGGTAAGGCGTCAAGTCACATTTCAAGGGGGGATTTGGAGTGCTGAAACACATCCGAGGTTACCGTTGCGCGACGATGTTTGCTCGTGCGGCCACGATGGGACTCTTACTTGCTTTGTTTGTCACCATGGGGGGTCCGTCGGGCAGTTTGCTTGCCGGTCAGATCAAAAAGGCGACGACCAGCAAGGACGCGAAAGCAGCCGCGATCCAGTCGATCCCTTTCGAGCGACTCTCGAAGGCCGACCGGACCAGGGTTTCCAAAATCCTCTCTTCCAGGAATATCTACCGCCGTCTCCCGGTCCACGTATCCCAGTGTGATCCGCAGTTCTACGATTTCTGTCTGAAGAATCCGGACCTGGTCATCAACATCTGGCGGGCGTTCGGGATCACCGACATTGAAATCCAGAAGCAGGCCCAGAATCAGTATGCAGGGAAGGATAAGGAAGGGACCAAGGGGACGGTCGAATTTCTCTATCGCGATTATGAAACGACCCTTATCTTGATCGAGGGTCAGTACAACGGACCGCTCACGGCCAAACCGGTCGCGGGCCGCGTGCTGATGGTGCTTCGGACGGGCTTCGTGCGGAACACCGACGGCAAGTACTATGCCACAAGCCAGCTCGATACGTTTACGCAGATCGATAACGTGGCGATCGACTTCTTCACCCGCACGTTGCAGCCGCTCTTGGGACACACGGCCGACAATAATTTCGTGCAGACCTCGGCCTTTATCGGCAGCCTTTCCCGCACGGCCGAGACCAACCCGGAAGGCGTCAAGCGGCTGCGAGAAGAGCTCAAGGGCATGGATAAAACCACGCTCGACGCGTTCGATAAGGTCATCGACGGGGTCGCCGCCCGGGCCGTCCGCCAGGCGTCGTACGAAGCGAAGGTCCAGGCCCGGCAACGCCGCCGATAAGGCCCATGCTTGGCAGATCGCGGCCGTTCGTGGTATAATCGGGCGTTTTAGCTCGTAGGGTGCGTCGAGACGCACCTTCTGAAGAAACGTCTTTTCCAAAGGTGCGTCTTGACGCACCCTACAACAAAAAGATGAAACGAATCGCGATCACGATGGGGGATCCGGCGGGGGTCGGGCCGGAGCTCTGCTTGAAACTGTTTAACGACCCGCGTGTCACCGACGTGTGTCGGCCGGTGCTCTATGGCGATCTGAACGTGTTGCAGCGAGTGAGCGATGTGCTGCAAGAGCGGGGCGAGGCGGCCTATCCGCTGCCCGAGTCGGTGGTCGACTGTCGGGCGATCGAAGCGAACGACTTCCGGCCCGGCAAGATTTCGGCCGAGTGCGGGAAAGCGTCGTACCGGTACATCGACACGGCGATCCGGGCCGCCATGGCCGAAGAGGTGGCGGCGGTCGTCACGGCCCCGATCCATAAAGAAGCTCTGCACGCGGCCGGCGTCCCTTACCCGGGCCACACCGAGATGTTCGTCGACAAGACCGGCGCGAAGGAGCACTGCATGATGCTCAGCTCGGCGGAGGTGACGGCCGCTTTGGTGACGGCTCATGTCGGTTATGGCGACGTGCCCGGCCTGCTCTCGGTCGAGCGGATCCTCGAGGTGATCCGGCTCGCTTTCGCGGCGATGACGAAACTCCGCGGGCATCGGGCGAAGCTGATCGTGTGCGGTCTGAACCCGCATGCGGGCGAGCATGGCCTGTTCGGCAACGGGGAAGAGGAGCGGTTCATCCGGCCGGCCGTGGTGATGGCCCGATCCGAGGGGATCGAGGTGGAAGGGCCGCTGCCGCCCGACACGGCGTTTTTGCCCGACCGGCTCGCGTGGGCTGACGCGCACGTCTGCATGTATCACGACCAGGGTCTTATCCCGATGAAGATGCTCGGCTTCGAGCGTGGGGTGAACGTGACGCTCGGGCTGCCGATCGTCCGGACCTCGGTCGATCACGGCACCGCGATGGACATTGCATGGACCGGCAAGGCGAGCGTCGAGAGTTTCGTCCAAGCCGTTTTGATGGCCGTGGCGTTGGGGAAGTGAACTTGTAGGGTGCGTCGAGACGCACCTTCTGAAAAACGTCTTTTCCAAAGGTGCGTCTCGACGCACCCTTAGCATATCGTCAGGCAACATTATTAAAAGGGCAAACGATGGCTACATTTATCGAAAAACCGACGATCGTCGAAGCGGCCGGCACGCTGCCGAAGCAGATTGAAGAATTTGTCGGCCGTGTCAACAGTCAGACTGCTGAGCTGAGTATCGCCCGTATGAAAAGTCCTTGTGGTTGGCGAGAACCGGGCCAGACGCCCGAGTTCGATGAATACACGGTGGTGTTGAAGGGCTCGCTGCACGTGCGGCTGAACGATCGCGAATTCGACGTCCGCGCCGGGCAAGCGATCATCGTGCGGAAGGGAGAGTGGGTCCAGTACAGCACGCCGTCGCCGGACGGTGCCGAGTATATTGCCGTTTGCCAGCCCGCCTTTTCGCCCGAGACCGTGCATCGGGATGCAGAGTGAGGCGAGCGTCGAGACGCACCTTCTGAAAAAACGTCTTTTCCAAAGGTGCGTCTCGACGCACCCTACATGGCTTTCGCGGTAGGTTTAGCTGTATCGCTTGACGTTCGGCTTGATACCTTCGGGCGTGGCGTCGCTTTCGATTTTGAACCAATTTGCGTTCTCGCCCTCGAAGCTGATGCGTCGATTCTCTCGGGCGGCGATGTTGGTCGTCAGGGCGATGACCGCGTCGTCCAGGGCGACTTCCGGGTGGCAGTGGGGGCGGCCGGGTCCTTCGCTTTCGTCGGTCGGGTCGGAATTCTTGATGCACCAGGCCCAGTGCTCGATCTCTTCGGTGTAGCCGCGGCTGATGTCGTCGCCGAGAGCCGCATGAGCGATGGCCGCGGAGGTCGGGTCGCCGTCCTTGTTGAGTTTGAGCCGTTTGTCCTCCTTGACGATGATTTTGTCGTCCACTCGGTTCGTATGATAGAGAAGGGCTTCCTGCTCTTTTTGCAGCAAGAGCGTTCCTTCGGTGCCGAAGACCGTCTCGCCATAGCCGCCGAACCCGTTGCCGTTGACCGAGGCGTACGCGACCGAGATCCGTTTTCGTTTGTTGTCGGGATCTTCCGGGTCGTAGTCCGGGCCGGGGAATTCGTAGAGGCAGTAGACATGGTCGTCGATGTCCCGGTTGGCCGGGAACAGCGGTCGGCATGAGGAAGCCGAAACGTTAAGCGGAAGCTGCTTCTTGCCGCCATGCATGGCCGAGATGAAGATCGACGCGGCGTCCAACTGGTGCGAGCCGAGCTCGGCCATCAGCCCGCCGCCGGTCCGGTCCCAGAGCCGCCATCGGATCAGTTCTTCGATCGGCGGGCAGGTGTAAAGCGTCTTTCCGCTTCCGTCCTTGATGGTGTGCTTTTGATAGCCGAAACTTTCAGCCAGTTTGGCGATGTCCCGGTCGTCGATCTGCTTTGATTTTTGGGCGACCTTTTTGTTCCAAAGGGCAATCTCTTCGGCAAGCTTTTCCATCGCGGCCTGTTTGTTTTTGTCGCCTTTTTTGATGGCGTCTTCCACCTTTTTGAATTTTTTCCGGAGGTCGGCGAGCTTGTCTTCCCAGCTTTTCAGTTCTTTTGCCAATTTCTTGGCAAGATCGTCGCCCGGCTTGACGGATTCCGGAAGCGGGTTCCGCCACGAGTCCTTGCCGGGCAGGTTGCCGCGGTGCCACTGGGCGCGGATGTAGTGGAGGTCGCCCAACAAGCCGTTGGAGATTAATTCGTTCGCGTTGTGGTAGAGCACGTTGTAGTGTCGCTGGTGACCGGTCGCGAGGAAGAGCTTCTGTGCCTTGGCCACTCGGGCCATCTCCTTGCACTCGTGGACGCTGTGGGCCATGAGCTTTTCGGTCAGGACATGCTTTCCCTTCTTCATCGCCGCGATGGCGGCCGGAGCATGGAGGAAGAGCGGCAGGCCGATGATCACCGCGTCGTACTTCTTGGGGTCCAGTTCGTCGATCAGTTGCCGATAGCCCTTTTCGAAGATCTTGACGTGTTTTTTTGCCTCTTCGTAGGTTTTCCATCCATATTTCGCCATCAGGCCACATCGGACCTTAAGAGCGTCGGGGCTGTAGTGATCGCCGTGGAACGCACGGTAAATGTTGTAGGGTCGGACGTCGGCGATCGCAACGACTTGGACGAACTTCGGGTTGATCGCGCCGATGAGTACGCTTCCTTCGTCGCCCGTACCGAGCACCGCGACCCGGATCGGCTCGTCGATCTTCTTGCCGTACTTGTAATAATGAGAGCCGAGCCCGTTGCCGGAGGAAATACCCTTATTGATTCCCTCCAGGAGGTCGCTTCGCTCCATGTGTTCGCTACCGAGCGCGGCATAAAAATTTTCCTTGCCTGTGGCTTTTTGTTCAGGAGTCAGATTCATCGCAACGTACCTGGTTTATGTTTTGTGTGAAATTTTTTTGTAGGTTGGGGTTAATGGTTAGCGGCGACGCTTGCCGTCGCGTAAATCAACGTTCCTTACGAATCAACGTTTTTTTAACGCGGGGACAAAGCGGCGGATAAATCCGCCGCCGCTAACATTTTTATGGTATTTTCAACGCGCCGAACGATGTTTGGCGGTTAAACTTACGCGTATCGGCTCAAGTCCGGCTTGACGCCTTCGGGGGTTTCGTCGCTGTGGATGTCGAACCATGCTTCCTTGAACTCGATCGGGCGGCCCTCTTTGGCCGAAAGGTTCGTCACGTGGGCGATGACCGCGTCGCCCAGGGCGACCTTCGGATGGCAGCGTGGCTTGTTCTCGGGTGCCGGGTTCTGGATGCACCAGGCCCAGTGCTCGAGCTCTTCGCGATAGCCGCGGCTTACCTTGCGTTTCGGGCCGGTGTCGACCGCCTCTTGGGCCGCGCCGCTGGCCTGGGTGTCCATCGTCGGCCCGGCCGAGGCGCCGGCGGCGACCTTTGCCGAGGTTTTGTTCAGCATGAGCTCCATGTTTTGCTCTTTTTCGAGGATCAAGGTCCCCTTCGTGCCGTAGACGATCTCGCCATAGCCGCCGAACCCGTTGCCGTTGATCGAGGCGTACTGGACGCCGATTTTGCGTCGCGCGTCGAGCTCGCTCTTCGCGTTGTAGCCGGGCATGGGGAACTCGAAGATGCACGCGACGTGGTCGTCGATGTCGCGGTCTGCCGGGAAGATGGGCCGGTTGCCCGCCGCCATGACGCGGATCGGGTGCTGCTTCTCGCCGCCGTGCATCGCGGAGATGAAGATCGAGGCCGCGTCCAACTGGTGCGACCCGAGCTCGGCCATCAGACCGCCGCCGGTCCGGTCCCAGAGTCGCCATTGGACGAGCTCTTCGATCGGATCGATCTTTCTCTCTTTGCCGTCGGCGTCTTTGACCGTGTGCGATCGGTAGTCATACTTGGCCGCGTCGACGGCGTCTTTCAGTTGCATCTCTTTTTGAGCGACTTTTTTGGCCCAGGCGTCGATGTCGCGACCGGTCGCCTTGGCCAGCTTTCCTTTCCAGGATTTCAGGTCTCCTGTCAGCTTGTCACTGCCGGGCAGCGGAGGTTGCCAGGAATCTTTGTGGGGCATGTTC
>JASFHG010000015.1:0-16243 GCA_050123355.1 Planctomycetia bacterium | reverse complement strand
CGTAGAGTTGCCAGCCTTCGGTCATCGTGAGACAGTGTCCGGCACCCACTTCAACATAGGTGCTCATCGCATCGGTCAATTCCACGTTACAGGAAAGGTCGCCGCCGGTCACATAGACCGCGGCTCCGTTGGCACTGTCGAAATCGATGGGGACATCGCTGTCGATCACCAGGTCGCCGCCTGAAACGGTCAGCACGCCGCCCAGGTCGAAGCCGTCCTCGATGTCGATCGTGCCCGCCCCGGTTAAGAAAGCCCCGTCCCGAATATCCAGCGTGTCCACATCCAAAAGCGACGTCGCATCCATCAAAACGGTAGAGCCATCCTTGACGGTCAGCGTCCCGTCCACCTGGAACTCGCCATTTGCCTGAGCGTGGATCGTGCCCGTATCGGACGAACTATTGCCGACAAAGCAGTCCCGATCGGCTCGTACTCGATACGTACTGGTACGAACGATCGAGCCTCCGCTGACGTACAGATTATTGACGGTAAAGTCCTCGTCATGAGGACGGGCCGAGCCACCATGACGAACCCAGGCATCTTCGGTCGAGTCGGGCTTCCAGTTTCCGGACCAAAGGGCATGGCTATTCAAGTTCGCATTGATGCCCGGCGAATAAAAATCCTTTCGCATCAGGTCGACGTCTCCCCAACCGCCGGCCGCCGAAATCGCGAAAATGTCCGTGGCGCTGGGCATTCTTCGCGCTCCTACCGGAGTCGTGGGATACATGTTCGTTCTGGCGGCCAAGTGGTAGCGGTTATCGGAACTGTAACAGTCGATCGCCATGCTGTTCCCCCAGACCCAATCGGAATCGATATCATAGTCGTCGTCCCAGACGGTCTCCCACCAGGCACAATTCCCGGTCATGCCGAGGCCGTGGCCCATCTCGTGGAGCAAGATACTCCAGAGATCAAACCCGTTGCTCGATTCGGCAGGGCCGGTACCGTTGTCGCTGCCTTTATAGGCATACTCCAACAGGTCGGGGACCGTCCCGTCATAGTAGCTGCCCAAACTCGAAATGCTCCCGGCAAGCGTTTGGGTCATATTGAACTCGCTGTCATTAAACGGCGTTTCGTCAAAAAACCAAGTTCGGTTCGTGTCGACTCGGATCCGACAAGATGTCGGATGACCGCCGCTGGTGCCGGTATTGTTGTGCACGGCCAGCGAGTCGATATTGGAATAATAAAAATCGACGGTCAGCGTCCCGGAAGCTTCAAAAATATCCTCATAATAATCTTCCACGCTATCCATCAGCGCAATCAGCTTGGAGCCGTCCGTATCATAAGAAGGATACGCGGAACTGCCCGTATTAAAATTCATCACGATATTAACCGCCGCGACAGGACTGGGCAGAGCCAAGGCACCTATCGCTATCACAATCATCAAAAAGAGAAAATTCCTTTTCATCATGCTTGTGTTTTGCATAGCAAAACTTCCTCCAAAAGAAAAAGAGTAAAATGGACTTAAAAAGGCGAAGGAACTCCGCCACAACGCCACCCCAATACTTAGTGTCCCCTTTTTAAAGTCCCCTACTTTTTACAAGCACGTCCTCCTTTCACCCAAAAAAATGAAAACGGGCGGGCACCGCCGTAAAACGGTGCCCGCGTGAAAAAAATTGATAAGAAATCACTTCAAGTGATCTACTTAACGGCGTTTCTTCCAAATGAAGCCAAAGCCACACACGGCACCCAGCAGAAGCACCAAGGTGCTCGGCTCGGGCACGGCAATGGCCGAGTCGACCCCGGTTACCAAGAGGGTTAGGGCCGTCGAGGAATAGCTGGCCGTCAACGACACCGAAGGGTCGCTGCAGGAAATCGAGGCAAACGTCCCGTTTCGTATATCGTACGTAATGACGGTAAACGAATCACCGACCTCCGGCGTGTAGCCGTCGATGAGTTCGAGAATCAAGTCGCCTCGGAGGTAGGTCGTCGCGGTGTTGGTGTCGAGCAAGTCGCACACGCCGTCGGCCGAAGCCTCGAAGGTCACATCACTCGTCGAAGCAAAAGCGATGGCGTAGTCGGCGACCGCGGTACCGATATCTCCGTCCTCGATGGTAAAATCACCGTGGACACGGTATCGCGTGTCGATATCCGCGCCGTCTTGCATTTCCACGCTCGATCCGTCAACGGCATAGAGCCGACCCGCACCGGTAAACGTGGCTCCGGCCTCGATGTACAAATCTTCATAGATGTAAATATCATCCGCGCTGTTCGGCATGTTGATCGTCGAGCTCGACTCGAACGTGGCGTCACAATAAAACTTGGTGTTTTCCACGAGATTGAGCTCGCCATAAATGCGGAACAGACCACCGTGAATTTCGGTGTTCGCGGTCGAGCCGTCCAGATCGATCGTTGAACTGCTGGAAAGAGAGCAACCATTGGCGAACGTCGCGCTGTAGCCGGAGCCGATCTTGACATAGGTGCTGATCGCATCGGTCAGGCCCGCGTTGCAGACGAAGTCGCCGCCGGTCACGTAAAGCTTACCGCCGTTGCTGCCGTCCAGGTCGACGTTGACCAAGCTATTGATGGTCAAGGTGCCGCCGGAGGTGATCAGATCACCGTGGACGAACATCCGATCCTCGATGTCGATCGTACCCGCACCGATCAGATCGGCGCCGCCGTTGATATGAAGATCGTCGATATCCAGGAGCGAACCGGCATCCATTTGGATCTGCGAACCATCGTAGACTCGCAACAGTCCGTCGACTTGGAATTCGCCGCCTGCTTCAACGTCAACGATGCCCGTATCCGAACTGCCGGTACCGACTTGGCAATCCCGATCGGCACGTAAAATGTAGGCACCGGTGCGGACGGTGGTGCTGCCGCCAATGAACAGTTCGTTGACCGTAAGATTGGCCGTCAGGCGAGTGGAACCGCCGTCGCGAATCCAGGCGTCTTCGGTCGAGTCGGGCCTCCAGTTGCCGGACCAATTGCCGTGGGCGTTCAGGTCGGCGTTGGTTGAGGTGGAATAAAATTCCTTCCGCATCAGGTCGATCGCGTTTCCCCAATCGCCGGCACACGCGATCGCAAAGAGATCCGTGGCGCTGGGGAGCTTTCGCCGCCCGGACGGGGTCGTGGGATACATGGCTGTTGCGGCAGCCAAATGATAACGATTACTTGAGCTATAGCAATCGGCCGCCATCGAATTGCCCCAGACCAAATTGGAATTGTAATCGTAATCATCGTCCCAGAAGGTTTCCCACCAGGCACAATTTCCGGTCATGCCCAAGCCGTGGCCCATCTCGTGGAGCAGGACGCTGAAGAGATCGAAACCGCCGGCATCGGGATCGCTGCCGTTGGTGTTTCCCTTGTAGCTGTATTCGAGCAGATCCGGCACCGAACCATCGTATCGACTTCCGGGATCGGAAAGGCTGCCTGCCAGTACCTGGACCATATCGAATTCGCTATTATCAAACGGCGTTTCGTCAAGGAACCAGGTTCGGTTCGTGTCCACCCGAATTCGGCAAGACGTCGGATGACCGCCGCTGGTACCGGTATTGTTATGCACGGCCAGCGAGTCGATATTGGAATAATAAAAATCAACGGTCAGGGTTCCGGAATTCTCGAAGATATCCTCATAATAATCTTCCACGCTACCCATCAGCGCGATCAACTTGGAACCGTCCGGATCATAAGTGGGATATGCCGAACTTCCAGTATTAAAATTCATGACGATATTGATCGCCGTCACAGAACCAGGCAAAGCCAAGACGACGATCGCTACCCCAATCATCAAGAAGAGAAAATTCCTTTTCATCATGTATGTGTTTTGCATAGCAAAACTTCCTCCAAAAGAAAAAGAGTAAAATGAACTTATTGCTTGTCACGATAAAACAACCTTGCACGCGAGCAACACAAAAACGCTTGATCATAGTGAAACAGCCACCATTTGGAGCGACTTTCACTACCATTTATGCGATTCAACGCGAGCACGGTTCATTTTATCTTGCCAGCACTATAAAAGGCGAAAGAAACTTCGCCTACGATGCCACCCCCGCTATCGGCGTTCATTTTTATTGCCCCCTTTGATGTCCCCTTTGAAAGCGCTCCAGCCAAAACCTCCTTTCTTTCGGAATGGACAAAAACAGGCGAGCGCTTTTTAAAAACCGTGCCCACTTGTTGATTCCGATATATTGATAATCCTTGTACGACCGATTCGGGGCCGCAGAATGGTTTATTGGCAATGCAGACCTTATTGATCCCGATGTATTTAATGATCGTTGTGCGATCGCAAACGCGGCTGTTCCAGCCGGGTTTGCTGGATTTCTAGCCGCAGAATGGTTTATTGGCAATGCAGACCTCAATAAAAATAAGATTGTCCGCAGGCGATCAGATCGTGCGTACCGCCCTTGACAATGCCGCCGAACGGATATCCTCCTTCCCGGTTCGAGCAAAAAGACAACTCCTGATTGTTGCGATGAATAGAAAACTCAACAACGAGCATACAAGGAATCTTATGAAAAAAAATTCTCAAAAAGTGGAAATAAACGAGATGCGTACTGTCACAAAAGCAAACAGATCACAAACAAAAAAGCGAGAGTCTGAAAAAACTCTCATTATGGTGAGTCACTCCTGCCCTTGTAATAATTCATAAGATTCTTAACAAAATCATGCTATTGCACAAGGGGAAATAATACAAGTCATGTTTGCGCAAAACGTTTCATTTTTTTAAAAAAGCTATGACTGGAATAGTATTTTGGTGTTAAACCAAATAGCTTAACAGTTGTATACTTTTTTGACCTTTGCATAGCCAGATAAAAACCAATTTACATTGGATCATTCACGATTCATTGCCTGATGCTTTCTGAAAATGATACTAGACTATCACTTCAAAGCTTTTTCTCTGTTTACGACAAGAAAAACGAAATGATTCACCAAAAAACACATTACCTATATTACCAAAAACTTGTTGTCGATTTTCGATAACAAAACCGGCAAAGACCTTAAGCCCAAACAAAGACGGGCATCGCTTGTAAAAAACGATGCCCGTCGACAAAAGTTACAAATTATTTAGTAGGCGGATTGACTTATTGAGGTCTGCATTTAATGAACCGTTTTGCGGCTGGAAATCCCGCAACAATCATTAAACCCGGCGAATCTTTTGGGGGGAGGTGGAAGTAGGAATGGGGTCGGAAGAGAGGTCGGATACGCGGTGGGGACGGTCGACGCGGTGGCGGCCGTCGATGCCGAGCTCCATGTTCTCGCCGAAATAGGCGCGACGCGCTTCGGGGTGCGACGTGACTTCACTCGGCGTACCGTGACAGAGGACCTTGCCCGACTTGATGACGTAGCTGCGGTCGGTGATCTGGAGCGTCTCGCGGACTTGGTGGTCCGTGATGAGAATCGAGATGCCCTGCTCGCGCAGCGAGCGGATGATTTTCTGGATACTCGCGATCGTCACCGGGTCGATGCCGGTAAACGGTTCGTCGAGTAAGATGATTTCCGGGTCCGAGACCAGCGCGCGGGCGATTTCGAGTCGGCGTCGTTCACCGCCGGAAAGTGACATGGCAACACTTTTACGCAGCCGGGTGATGTCGAACTGTTCGAGCAGCTCGTTGCAACGGGCGCGACGCTCTTTTCGGGTATGCCGCCCGAGCATCTCCATCACGCCGAGCAGATTCTTTTCGACGGTCAGCTTGCGGAAGACGCTCGATTCCTGGGCCAGGTAGCCCATGTGCCCGTCGAGGGCCCGGCGGTACATCGGCCAGTTGGTCACGTCCTTGCCACCGAGAAAAACCTGGCCGCCGTTCGGCTCGGTCATACCGCAGGTCATGCGGAAGCTGGTCGTTTTGCCCGCCCCGTTCGGTCCGAGGAGCCCGACGATCTCGCCCCGCTCGACCTCGAAGCTGACGCCGTCCACCACGCGTCGCGTACCATAGATTTTCACCAAGTTTTTCGCTTCCAGCATCGACATCTTCCACTTCCTTTGTGGCAATAACTTTTATGATGTTAGCCCGGCCGCCTGCGGCCGGAAATGTATTTGAGTCTAAAAATCCCGTCGCACGCGACGGTGCTAACAAATTAAATTCTTCCGTTAACGCACCAAATGCATCCGTTCATAGTTCGGGAAGAACGGGAACGGTATCTCGACATCACCGATCTGCACCTTGTCCCAGGAATGCGGCCAATAGATGAACATCGCCTTCCCTTTCAAGAGCTCCTCGGGCACATAATACTTTTCAGCGGGCTCCCAAAGCCGACTATCCTTACTCTGCGGGCTGTTGTCGCCGAGCATGAAATACTGCTTTTCCTTCAGCGGGAACTGGATCGCTCGCATCGACTCCTCCGAAAACGCCTCGGGCCACCGCTCGGACGATTGATAAAATCTTCGAAGAGCCTCTTCGGAATCATTTCCAATAGACCTCCCGAAATTTTTAAAATCGGTAATCGGCCCCCGATTATGGTTCTGCTCTCTGTTCTCTTCATTGTCGGCAATATAATAAATATCTCGCAAGACTCGCAGATGGCTCACCGTGACATCTGCCTTGCGAGAAACAATCGCGACCGGCTGCCAATCAGCCTCGGTGGGAATCTTGTTATTCAACGGACCAAACACGGTCGGCTTGTCAAACGCGATAACCTTATCGTTCACCCAAAGCCGAAGCTGATCGTCCGCGTTGACAAACCGGATACGATAACTGCCCGGCTGCAAGATCGACGTTTGCCCGGTCGCCGTAAACGTATCGCCGAGGATCGTCAAATGGGCCATCCCCGTGGAAAGGTCGATCTCGCATAACATGCGGCGACCCCCTTCAATCAATTCGAAGACCATAGAACCGGACGCCTTCCGAACATCCAGCCGGCACTCGACACCCAGATCGCCCACCCAATGCAGACCAAGACCGTTGCCCGCCACGTTCGCCGACTCTCCCGAGTTATAAGCGCAGTCGTCCGTGATCAATTGGGGGGCGATATTCTGCGAAACGGCGTTCTGTTCCCACGTACCGGGCAAGAAATGATAGTAGCGCAGCACCACATCCCGGTCGTTGGTCCCATCGGTCGAAAACGAACGATAGTCCTCCGACTCCTCCCAGGCGGCCGTCGTGTCCGGCGACTGCCACCGCCGAGGCCACCCATACTCGATAAGCGTCTCGGGCAGTGCATAGTCGTTATCGTAAACCACTCGGGCCATCGCCAGATATTTATCCGGCGGCTTCCTCGCTATCTTAAAATCGCTCTCCCCATCCTTTTTAATGAACAGATCGCCGCGGTGGATTTTGACCGTCTCGTTCGGCAAGCCCACGAGCCGCTTGATATAATTGGTCTTCGCATCATTGGGATACATAAAAACCGTCACGTCCCAACGGTCCGGCTTGTGTAACTGATAGTCGAACTTGCTGACCAAAATCCGGTCCCCATTGTACGACTGCTCCTGGCTGACCATCTGGCGAAAACGACACATCGGACAAGTCGCTTGACTCACTCTGCCTTGATACTGAACTTCGCCCGTCATCGAATCGATCTCTTCGCTGGCACTCACCGTATAGGGACACCCGCATTGAGGACATACCACATCCTTATGATGGCCCATCAGCGTGGTCGCCATCGAACCGGTAGGAATGACAAACGCTTCCGCCTCGAACGTTCGGAAAAGGAAAGCCAACACAAACGCGATCGCAATCGATTCCATCAGCTCGCGAAACGACCCGAAAGAAAAATGACTGTGTTTTCCCACTTTTTTCTTGCTCTTGGAGTCGCCTCCACTCGGTTTCCGAGAGGCATCCGCCTTTTCGCGATGGGAAGAACTCGTTTTGGGCCGCTGGGACCCCGACGATCGCTTTTTGTTTTTTGACATAGACTCTCTATTTAGTGCCTGTCCGAAAACCGGGACCGGCTCCCCCTTTTTTCAGGTGCCTGTCCCGATTTTTGGATAGGCTCTTAGTAATATTGTATCCGAATTGAATGAGGCAAGGAAAAACCTCGTCAATTTGCAGTATACCGCAAAACGAGAAATACGGAAACTTGAGTTTTCCGCGATCCGACCGCCGCGACCGCCCCGCCATTCCGGGGGGCTATTTTGCCTATAGTCCCATCCCTTCAAAAATAGGCATATATAAAGGAAAAAAGAAAGCAAGTCGCTCGATGGCCCTTGACGATGATCGGGTTTAACGTTAGATTTGCCTTTCTGCAACGTTTGGGCCCCACCCATTGGTGGCTGCATAATGGTCACCCACATGGAAGCCCCAACCTATCCAAGATCTTTCCGACCACGGTAAGATCCGCCCCCTTAGCTCAACTGGCAGAGCATCTGACTCTTAATCAGAGGGTTCAAGGTTCGAGTCCTTGAGGGGGCACTCACAACGGCCGCAAGCCCCCAATGGTTTGCGGCCTTTTTTGTGCGACAACCCAACCCTACTGCCCCTACTTGCCTATTTCACCAAAACGGGTCCGGGAACCGGGAACCGTTTTGTTCGTTCCCGAGTCAAGGCATGCCTTTGTGTCTATGTCAAATCTTCCCTTGCACTTACGGCTTTAGAAAGTGCCATTTGTTCCTGATATTTACTTCAAGCCACAGCGTTGTGTAAGAAACGTATACTTTCATGAAGACCAGGGAGGATAAATACCTTTTACCGGACACCTGCCTTTTATGTTAAGGCGGTGAATGGGGAAGGTTTTTGTAGAAAGGAATTTTATCAGCTATTCCAATACTGAAAGTGGAGACAGATGACATGAAAACAAAACATGAGTTGAATATCGTAATGATATTTTCATTGTTTCTCGCGTTTGCATATTATTGCACTTATACCCCCACGGCATTTGCCGCTACATCGGATATCGCAGCACTGCAACAGCAAGCAGCAAAGACAGCAAATGAAGTGACTGCCGCAAAAAAGAACCTTCAGCAGTGGCAAGGCAAATATAATCGAGCAAAGGGAACAAGGGTGCAAAAGGAAGGCACATGGAAGCAATGCACGAGGACATATGAAGCTGCTAAAATCGCGGATCAAAAAACAACTGCAGAATATCAGAAGTGTAGAAGATCGGGGAATAAAAACTGTGAATCTTTGTCTGAGAAAGCTAAAAATGCAAGTATACGAGTGCAGATGACATGGAAGAAATGGGAAAAGGCAAATGATGAATATAATGTTGCGCGTAATGAAGAAGCAGGGGCGAAAATGTGGCTTGAATCCGCAAAAAACAGATTAAAGCGTGCACAAATTGAGGCACAGCGGTCTGTTCAACATCTTGCCAACTTAGCCTCGGCAAAGAGAACTGCCGCAGAGCAGGCTAGCGCGAAGGTGGGTCCTCTTCAAACACAAGTGGCAAATATATCACGTCTTCTTGCCGCAAAGCAGTCTGCGCTTAAGCAGGCTAACGCAAAGGCGGTGTCTCTTCAAACACAAGTGACTAATGCATCGCGTGATTCTGCGGCAAAACAGGCTGCGGCAAAGCAGGCTAACGAAAAGGTAGGGCCTATTAATGCACAATTTACTAATGCGTCGCGTGTTACTGCCACGAAACAGGCTGCGGCAAAGCAGGCTAGTGCACGCGTGCAAGCTGCTAGGGCAGAAGTGGCTAGTGCAACTAATGCTAATGCAAAGCTGGCCGCGGCACAACAAGATGCCAATCAAAAATGGGCTGCGGCAAAACAGGCGTCTGCTAAAAAAATATCTCTTATGAAAAAGCTGGCGGCGGCACAACAAAATGCCAGAAAAAAAAGGGCCGAGGCAACACAGGCAATTGATAAAACAACATCTCTTAGGAAAAAACTGGCTGCGATAATGCAAGAAGTCCATAGGATGTCGAATGAGGTAAAACAAGCTTCTAATAATAAAATATCTCTTATGAAAAAGCTGGCAGCGGCAAAACAAGATGCCAATCAAAAATGGGCTGCGGCAAAACAGGCTGCTCTCGCGAAGAATGCCGCCGCTGCGAGACTCAATCAATAAGAACAAAAAGAGGAATAAGAAAAGGCCGTGTAAACTTTCTTCCCCGATAACGAAACGGTTCCCCGAGACAAGAAAAAGGTTCCTGACATGCTCTGTAGAAAACATTGATTTTTTTAATGTTTACCTTTGGTTCCAATAAAGAATGAAACCACGGAATACACGGAAAAAATGGAATTTAAAAATTCTTTCCGTGTATTCCGTGTGTTCCGTGGCTCCTAAAAAGAATTCACAAGTAAAGTTCACGGCCATATTTTTCGATGATACAAAAATCATGACGATGCAAACATCAAACAAAGAAACCTATTGGTCACGCTTTGCGGACGATTTTGAGGAACGCAACCTCTATGTCGCAAGCAAGGAGAATATCGAGGCGACTCAAAAAGCCTTGGCAGACCAAGCGATTTCCGGTAACGTTCTGGAGTTGGGATGCGGAAACGGCACGTATTCCAAAATCTTGGCGCGTACGGCAACGCACATTGACGCAACCGACCTTTCCGATGAGATGGTCGCCGCATCGCGAGAACGCTTGAAGTCGTTCGATAACATAAGCGTCAAAAAA
This sequence comes from Planctomycetia bacterium, assembly GCA_050123355.1. Taxonomy (GTDB): domain Bacteria; phylum Planctomycetota; class Planctomycetia; order Pirellulales; family Thermoguttaceae; genus JASFHG01. The sequence goes on along the minus strand of JASFHG010000015.1, from coordinate 5,800 downwards.
GAAGACTGCTTTTGCTTGTCCTACCCTGACGCAAGCTTCGATTCGGTCGTCATGGGCAATCTGCTGCACGTCATCCCCGAACCGGAAAAGGCGATCCAAGAAAGCAAACGCGTACTGAAAAACGGCGGCGACCTCTTCGTCATCAGTTTTACCATGGAAGACGTCTCCTTTTTGAACAAGCTGGGCATGATCTATCGCTATTTAAAAACCTACGGCAAACCTCCCAAGACCGCGCAAGCATTGACCGTCGAAAAGACTCGCAAACTGCTCGAAGACGCCGGCTTCACCGTAAAAGACGCCCGCCTGATCGGCAATACCTCCAAAGCGATTTTTGCCCACGCCGTTTTATGATTCGAACGGCCTTGCCGAGCAATTCTCACAAAGGAAAAAGAAAAGGAAACCACGAAGTTCACGAAGGGCACGAAGAGAAAAAGGGAAACAACCATGAAAGGCAAGAATTTTAGACCCATCGCAAGGATAACAAAAAGGCCGCTCTAACGGCCGGGGGCTCTGCACTTTTTTGTGTTTTTGTCGTGATTTTCTGGCCCCTTCCTGCCATTGCTTCCATAAAAAATGCGCGTCTAAAAAGCATCCCATTGACCTCATCGTCCACTCTCCGTTAGAATAAACATTCCACCATTTCTTTGATTGTCGACGTGTTGGCTGCAAACGTGCCACCTACGGGCACACGGTTTTTCCTTCCCACCAAAGAATCACCATAAGCACGGAAAATCAAGGAAAGTTTCAAAAAGGGGACGAACATCTTTTAACTGAAAGGATCATCATGGACCCCTCAACACGGCGTAAGTTTCTTAAGACGGCCGGTCTCGGTGCGGCCGCGTTTGGACTGAGCAATACTCTTTTTGCCCAAGACAACCCGAAGCAAGGTTTTGACGATAAAGGTGATGGCGTCAAGTCCGAGAAGAAGTGGGAGCCGGTCTCCGACCGCAAGATCCGTGTCGGGATCGCGGGCAACGGCGTCTGTCGATTCGGACCGTCGTTTCATTTCCAAGATCACCCGAACGTCGAAGTGGTCGCCGTGACGGACCTGATTCCCAAGCGTCTTGCCGAGATGACGAAAACGTGCCGATGCGACAAGACGTATCCCTCGTTCGAAGAGATGGTCAAAGACGACAAGATCGAAGCGATTTTCTGCGCGACCGACGCCCCGAGCCATGCACGACTTTGCTGCTTGGCCTTGGAACACGGAAAACACGTCTGTTCGGCAGTACCGGCGGTCTTCGAAAACCTGGAAGACGGCTTCAAGTTGTTCGAGACCGTCAAAAAAGCGAAAGGCTTGAACTACATGCTCTTCGAGACCAGTGTCTTTCATTCCGATCTGTACGCCATGCAACAACTCTACAAGGCAGGCCGGCTCGGCAAACTGATTTACAGCGAAGGGGAATATTATCACTACATGTCCACGCCGATCCCTTCCTACAAAGGCTGGCGAGTCGGCCTTCCGCCGCAGTATTACCCAACGCACTCGAACGCCTATTACAACGCGGTGGGCAACGGTAGCTTCACCGAAGTTTCCTGCATGGGCATGCCGAGCATCATCCCGCACCTGATGCCGGATGGTAACCGTTACAAAAACCCGTTCGGCACGGAGATCGCGCTGTTCCGTACCAGCGAAGGCGGCATGGCCCGCATGGCCGTCAGTTGGGACACGCCGGGCGACCATGGCGAAAAGGGACGCATCCGAGCCCAAAAGGGAACGTACTACGGAGAGCCGAAAGCGATCGACACGAAAGGGGTCGACATGAAAAAACCGCCCCTGCCGCCGGGACTCGCGGCCGGACACCACGGCGGGTCGAGCACCTACCTGATGAACGAGTTCGTCATGTCGATCCTCGAAAATCGCAAGCCGCTGGTCGACATCACCATGGCACTGAACATGAGCATGTCCGGCATCATCGCCCACCACTCGGCCATGAAAGACGGCGAAACGATGAAGATCCCGCAATTTGTCATGTAGGGGAACCATAACGATTCAATGCATCTTGCTTTAAGAAAACGCTCTATCAAAAGCCGGTAGCCAAAGCTGCCGGCTTTTTTAGAGCCTATCCGAAAACCTATTTCGTTAAATGTTAGCCCCGTCGCCTGCGACGGGATTTCGAGGTATTGCCGGGCGCAAGCTGGTGTTTTCAGATAGGCTCTTGGTGTACAAACGTGAATATTTAATCAAACACGAGACCTAGCTCCTCTGATCTGGCACAAAGGGGCCGTAGCCTAGGTGACTTGGGGGGTTGCCTGTCCCTTCTGTCATCTTTATAATCAATTTTGTAAGTCGTCTCTATTATACATAAAGAGATGCCCATCTTTTCGGCACAGAATTGAGCGTTTATAGGATTGGTTTACTCTTGGGATACATTTTGGGGTGTGTCACAAGAAAATGGGGCACTAGAACCTTCCTGAGTTGTGGCTCCACAACTTTTATAACCATACGAAGAAGACATGATCTGGCATGTCTCCTTTGTCAATTCATCAAGCTTTCTAATTACTGTTGGGGCACGTTCTGCGACGTGGAAAAAATGTCGGTCCGATCGAGATCTTGGAACCGTCGCGCTGCTGCGAAGAAGAACGGCCCTCCTATCACAAGGTGACGAACTTATGAAAACGACATCCATCAAGCATTTTATGTGGGGCATCTGCGCCCTTTGTGTACTAACCTCCTCCGTACTGGCTTCGCCGGTCGTGATCGGGCACCGCGGTTATTCGGCCGTTTATCCCGAGAATACCATCCCCGCACTTGAGGGAGCTGCTTCGTATGCCTGGGGATGCGAAATTGACATCCGCAGAACGTTTGACGGGGAATATATCCTGATGCACGACGCCACGGTCGACCGAACCACGAACGGCACGGGCTCGGTAAGCTCGCTTCCGTCTTCCTATATCCGAAGTCTGGACGCCGGTTCGTGGAAAGCAACGCAATTTACCGGCACGCAAGTACCGACCACCATCGAAGCCATCAACACGGCCATCGCGAATGACCTGAAACTTTGCGTTGAAATCAAATCAGACAGCGTCGTTGCCTCCGAGTTGGTCAGTCTCCTGAGTCCCTACAGCAGCAATATCGAAGTACACTCGTTCGACGAAGGATTGCTGCAAGAAATGTCAAACCTGGGTGGAGATTTCACCTATGTGCTGATCGGCCAAGGCGACCTTACCAGCAAAATCACCAACTTGCAGCCGTGCATCGACAAGGTTTCCTGGAACTATTCCGGGATCAGCAACTATGCCATCGACACCGCACACTCCTTGAACAAAGAGATCTACGCCTGGACCGTCAACAGCACGTACGTGGCGGAAACCCTGGCGGATATGGGGATCGACGCCATCCTGACCGACAATCCGGAGCTTATCGATACGGCATTAAATGGTGGCCAGGGCAATCCAAGTACCTATCCCTTAAAACTGAAAGACGGGGTGCTCGCCCATTGGGCCTTCGACGAAGGACTTACCGACCCGACCACGTTCACGGCCGCCGATTCGGTCAACCACAACGACGCCACCTTCGCCAACAACCTCAACGATATATGGAAAACCGGTCCGGACGCCAAGGTGGGAGGCGCTATCGAGCTTGACGGCTGGAACGACACCAGCAATTACATCGCCACCCCGGACCTCACCTCTCCGGTCGAGAGCGTCACCGTTTCGACGTGGGTCAAGTTGGACGAACTGCCTTCCCAAATGGACACGAGCTATGGCAGCATCTACGACTCGACCGAAGACGCCTACGTTCTCTACCTCGATCGAGGAAACCAAGAACTCCGAATGAAAGTCACCGCCAGCTCCAACGCCTATCCGGCCATCCCGCAATCGATGCTCGACACGTCCGAATGGCATCACATCGTCGGCGTCTACGACTCCGGGGCAGGCACGGCCAAAATCTATCTCGACGGTCAACTCGTCGACGTCGCCACGGGCAGCTATGGCACTCCGCTCACGGGAATGCTAGGCAGCCAGATCCCCATCATCGGCAGCAGTCAGGGAAGCCACAACTTCGACGGCAAGCTCGACGAAATGGCGATCTGGAATCGGCCGCTCGGTGAAGCGGAAATCGATTACCTTTACAACCAAGGGCAAGGGCGAGCCATGCCCACCGAAAACGTTTTCGTCGGCGCGCCGGAACCGGTCGTGCAGTATCGCTTCGAAGAAAATTTCGTCAACAGCGGCACCGGCGGAAGCGCTTATGACGCCACACTGGTCGACGGCCCCGACGAAAGCCTGGAATTTGTCAGCGGCGGCGAAGGCAATTACGCTCTGCGTGTCAACAACCCCGAAGGAGGAACCGACGGCGACTCCCTCGATACCGGGTATCAACCAACCGATACCGGTGCCATCTCCTTCTGGTGCCGGCTGTCTGAGGGTGATGAAAGTCTCACTCCGCTCTTCAAAGCTTCTGGCATCGGGTATGATTGGGAAATGGCGTCCTATAATACCGAAGGAGTCCAAGCGGTCATGTTCCTGGTTACCCTAGGCTCCGGTGTATCCGTTGAGTTTGACTCTTCCGACACATGGAATCACTTCGCCGTGCAGTGGACCAAAGTGGACGGCGAGGCCGTACTCAGCCTCTTCTTGAACGGAGAACTGGTTGACTTCAGCACCGGAACCTGGGCTAACCCGACCAGGAATTTGCACTTGCTCGAAGGAGTCTTAATTGCCAATCCCGGCACAACCACGATTGATGATTTCCGGATCTACGACTCGCTCTTGACCAGCGACGAGATCGCGGCAATCTACCTGCAATCGGAAGCCGTCCCGGAACCAAGCACGACAACCCTGCTCGCCTCCATGGCCCTCTTGGCATGGTTCCTTCGCAAGCGAAAGAAATAAGCAAGGTCAGAAATAAAGGGTCAGACCAAAAAGGTGTCTGACCCCTTCATTTCTCTTGTCTTCCTTCATTTCTCTTTGGCCGCCGAACAAGATTTTCAAACGCTCCGGCTTCCTCCCCGACATCATCTTCCCCACCGGCCTCGTCCACTGCAAGAACCACCTCCTCATCTACTACGTCGCCGCCGACACCGCCACCGGCGTCGCCCAATACTCGCTAAACGATTTATTGGGGTCGATTTCATAACTTCTCGACACCCTCTCTGAAAACGGACGGTATCAAGTTAGCCACCTCGCGTGCGAGGTGTTCTGAAAGCCGTGGTTTTTCGCATTTCCACACCTCGCACGCGAGGTGGCTAACTCATAAATACACCCCAGTTCTGTGGTAACAGAAGACGTAAAGACAACCCGTTCGGGTGTCTCTTAATTGCCATACGCGTGGGTTTCTGGTAGAATAATGACGTTTCCGGTCCGAACAAACGGCTCCGGAAGTCTTTTTATTTCTCCGCTTGGAAGAACCGATAATGTATATCAAAGAAATTAATATTAGGAAATATCGCCATCTTGAGAACCTTAAACTAGGCCCGTTTCGCACACCCAGCGATTCATCCGATTTGATCGTCGTCGCTGGTCCGAATGGAGGCGGCAAAAGTAGCGTTCTGGAGTTGATTTCGCAAGCTTTAGCCAACTCATGGAGTCTCACATACCAACTGAATCGTTCAGCTCCAGAATCGTCTTTCGAAGTATGTGTGGGGCTGCTCCAGAGCGAGATTGAGTTGATCAAGTCACAGCTTTCGAAAGAGAAAGTTGAGTTAAGCAATTTAAAATCTAGACCGGTTGAGATTGACACTGAGGTTATACGCTATCTAGAAACGCACAAATCGTATTATCGAGGTTTCAATTACAAGGGTGGTGAGTATGACAAGGATCAGCCGCTCCAGAACAGGATCCACAATTGCGTTGT
>JASFHG010000014.1:0-16448 GCA_050123355.1 Planctomycetia bacterium | reverse complement strand
ATTCGAGCACCCAGGAAAACTCCGCTTCCTGCAAGCCGTACTTCAAAGCATCGGGCACCAAGGCGGACATCAACGCCAACCCGACCCCCATCCGCTGATACTCGGGCAAAACATTCGTGCTGATCATGCGCACCTTTTTGATCGCCCGCTTGTTACGCAGCAAATGCAAAAAGCCAAACGGGAAAAGACGCCCGTTGATCTCACGGATTCTCGGGTTATAGTCCGGCAACCCGAGCAACACGCCAATCACCCGTCCATCCAATTCGGCCACCAACGCAAGCTCCGGCACCAACAAACGTCGCAGTCCGCGGGCCATGTGTCGCACTTCTCCGTCCGACATGGGAACAAAGCCCCACGTGTTCACCAGCGACTCGTTATACAGGTTCAAAAATGCCGTGACATCATCCATAAACCGTTTCTGGTCCAAAGAACGAATCTTCAGACCAAAATGATCCACGATCTGCTCGGAAACCGGCCCGTAACGCTCGTGGATCTTCGGAAGCATGTCGATATGCCCATAAAACGAAAGAAGATCCTGCGATTTCTCGAAACCATAACCCTCGACCAGCTTCACATAATAAGACGGATTGTAGGTCATCATGAAAGTCGGCGATTTGTCGAAACCATCGATCAAAAGACCAACCTCATGGTTCAACGAAGGATTGGTCGGGCCACGTAACTGATGAATATCTCGCTCGGCAAACCAGGCTGCCACGGCATCGAAAAGTCCGGATGCCACTTCCTGGTCGTCGATCGACTCAAAAAAACCAAAGAAGCCACGCTTTTCGTTATACCGCTGGTTGTGGCCATGATTCAAAATCGCGGCAATACGTCCAACTACCTCAGAACCACGATAGGCAATGAAAAGTTGAATTTCGTTTGTCTCGTAAAACGGATGCGGGGCAATGCCCACCATCTCTCGCTGCATACTGCGAAGCGGAGGTACCCAAAGCGGATCCCTCTGATAGATCACCCACGGCAATTGCAAAAATTGTTTTTTTTGCTTACGTGAAACGACCGGTACGACACGAACACCTGACATAATCATTGGACCATATAGGAAAATGTACTTTTGAGAGCGGCCGAATTACCTAATTCACCCTAACCACCCAAGAACCCCAGCCAAAAAACCGATAATTACAAAAAGCCCTACGCTTTTTGCTCTTATACAACGACAACAAGGGTCGAATTAGGAAAAATGACCACTATGTTGGCATCGACCAACATACAGCCGCCCATTTTATCTATTTTCCAAGATTATAACGGGTAGGTACAAAATCCAACAGGGCGGCAACATAAGTTGGCAATAAAGCCTTCAACCAACCTCGATAGACATGCATATAATTTAACCATGCCACTGTCTTATCGATCGGATAAATAAGCACTTTATCCCCAAAAAAAGACGATGAACGAGATTTTGGTCACCGGGGCCAATGGATTTATCGGCTCCAATCTAATGCGAACAGCCCTGGCGAGGGGGTTCCAGGTGACCGGCATGGTCCGGCACCAGGCCCAAACCGACCAGATCGACGGGCTGGATGCCGAGTTGGTTCGATATGCCGGCTTTCACGATCGCGACGCCCTGCGACGCGCCATCCACGGTAAATCGTACGTTTTCCACGTAGCCGGGGCAACCAAAGCCCTCTCTCCACAAACCCTCTACCGAGTCAACGAGGGTGGAATCCGCGCGATCCTGAAAGTTTGCAGCGAGATGGAAACCCCGCCGGTCGTCGTTTACGTCTCTTCGCTCGCGGCCGCCGGCCCATCGGGAGACGACCACCTCCGAACCGAAAACGAGCCGTTCGAGCCGGTCTCTCAGTATGGCCGAAGCAAGCTGGCCGCGGAACGGGCTGCCCGACGCTGGGCCGACGAGATCCCCATCTCGATCGTGCGACCTTCGATCGTCCTCGGACCGGCCGACGCCGAAGGCCTGGCCATGTTCCGCTCGATCCGCCGACTCCACCTACACATCGTCCCAGGCTACCACCATAGCCGCTACTCGGTCGTCCACGTCAACGACTTGTGCGACTTGATGATCCGTGCGGCCGAACAAGGACATCGAATACGACGGAACGAAGATAGCGATTTCGATCGCGCGGAAGGCTGCTACTTTGCCTCATGCAATGAACATCCCACGTATTCCGAATTGGGACAGATGCTTCGCAAAGCGGTCGGGCATCGAGTCAGTCTCAACCTGCCGATCCCGAAAGCAAGTATCTGGTTCGTCGCCACCGGAGGAGAAGCCGCGTCCCACCTCGTCAAGCGACCCTTCTATCTGAAGTGGGACAAGGCGCGAGAAATTACCGCCGGATCCTGGGCATGTTCTTCCGGAGCAGCCATGGAGCAACTGGATTATTGCCCCAGTGCTCCGCTCCAAGACCAACTCAACGAAACGGCCCATTGGTATCAAGAAGCCGGTTGGTTATAGATAGGTTTAGCCGACGAACATCGTTCGTCGTGTTTGAGCAGCTTTGAAACGCGCCGGACGATGTCCGGCGGCTAAACAAAAAACTAAACAAAATTTCCGAAAACAAAGTCCGTACTCGAATCAGTCATCATTATTCGAGCGGCGTACCAATGTGGAAGTGATGGACTCTTTGGGAATCTCAACCGGAATCGGCTGAAGATCCAACGGAATACCGACCACCAACCGGGACCCCAGCTTGCCGGTCGTGCGACTGGGTTGACCTTTAAAGGTTTCGATAATCTTGAGAATTTGGGGATTGATTTCTATCTTCCCGTCCTTGCGAGGCGAGCCGACCGAATTGAAACTGCCAACGGTAACCAGGCTGGCTTGACGATCGTGGAACTGATACGCTTCGTAGCCTTTCATCCGCAACGCCTTGGTCAGCTTGTCGGCCTTCATGGCAGCATCTTTCAGGCGGCTCTCGTTTAACTTGAGCTGTCCTGTTTTGATTTTATTAATCGCCCCTTGGTCCGTAATGACCTTGCCGGTAAAGTGAGCGACCTGGACCGTATATTTTCCCTTGGCTTCAAGCAAGCTATATTTAACGCCCTTATTCAGATCCACTACGAACGGATCCAGTGCTTTTTGAACCGCGTCGTTCATCGGGGAAAGTGGATTCCGCACCAAAAAGGCCTGACCCATGGGGCCCTTCTTTTTCTTTTCGTTGCCCGGAGCAAGAATCGTCTTAAACGCCTCGCGCACTCTGGCAAGATTCATATTGGTTTTGCCCCGCTTTTTCACAGAAAGGCAATCGGGCTTCATAAGTTTAATTTGCTTGAGCGTTTCTTTTCCCTTTGGATCATAAGAATCCGCAAAGTGACCTACCAAAACGGCGATCTCTTCATGTTGATTCCCGCGACGATATTTCCACTTGATGGGTTGATTGTAGCGGTCGATACCTCGCCCACCGGTATCTTTGTCCAACTTCACTTTCATGTCGTGAACATAAGCAGGCAACTTATGACGCTTCCGCAATTCCAAGACCAAATCGTGTGCCTGTTCGGCACCGCCATCGCCGGAAAATGTCGCCGCCAAAATTAACCAAGGTCCATCCGTCTCTTGAAGCGTATAGCTCTTATCCGGATCCGCATCGACCTTGTTGAGAGATAGATTCCATGGCTCGGCGGTCACGGAAGAGGTCGCCAGACCGGCGAACAGAATTACCAACGTCGTTAAGAACAAAAGTTTTCGTGCCATTTTATCGCCTCCATGCGAACTATTGGCCCTTTGGGGCTATTCATAAACTGGGAAAAGTTTACTGAAAATCGGAATTTAGGGAAACAGCACTTTCTTGCCAAATCCGAGGGGGGACGGTATGATGGAAATAATCAAACGCTAGCCCTCTTTAGCGGGGTTTTCGACATCGATTGCTCCCCTACCCACACCTCAACCCAAAATTGCGAGTCCACCATGATTTTTCGCTTCTATAAACCGATTTTTTTGGCACTGTTTTTTTCCATAACTCTTTGTAGTTTGGGACTTTGTGAAGAAACGCCCCAGAAAACAGAGAAAAAAGAGGAAGAGACGGTCTCGAATGATGCAGACATCGAGAAACTGATCGAACAACTGGGAAGCCCGAGATACACCGAGCGTGAGCATGCCGAGAAAGAGCTGCTCAAACTGAATATCGAGGCATTTTTGCCTCTGTTTCGCGCCAAAAAACATGCCGATCCGGAAATTGCCGCCCGAGCTCGCTACCTGGTTCGTAAAATTCAAACCAACCTGATCATGCCCGGCGACTCGGCCAAGGTGGCCGGTTTGATGCGTAACATTTTTTCGCTGGATTACAATCAGCAATGGACCCGCATTTTACAACTCTCCAAACTCTCCAAGGGTGAAGGTCTGGACGCATTGTGCCGCCTGATTATTTTCTGCGAATCGGAAATCACGGCCAAAATGGCCGCATTGGGTATTATACAAGCTTTTGATCAGAACTATGCGCAATTCTCCTCGAGCACGATCTCTCGGGAAAAAATTGTCGGCCCGGCACACAATGGTCTCGCGGTTCGTCTTGTCCAAGATGACGATAGAAAATCTCGTCCGCCAAAAACCGATTCTGCAAACAGCAAAGAAGTCCCCGGCAAGTCTCCCGGTTCTGAAAAACGAGAAAAGATTCGACGTCAGCTAAAATCGTGTGGTCGCTCGGCGGCAAAACTGGTCCTTACTTATTTTGATCTCGAAAACGCCGAAACCGAGGCCGAGAAAAAAACCCTCTACAAGCAGTGGCACAAAATCTGCCTGGAAGAAGAAAAGGCTGCTCAAAAATACACCACCTCCCGTTCTTCTTCCTCGGTGAATACTTTACTGCTGTCCTTATTGGAAATTCAACTCCAAAAAGCCCATGAACTTCAACTGGAGGATGACGAGCAAACCCAAGTAGTTCTTCGGATATTAGAAAAAAATCATATTTGGAAGCACAACAATTTCGGAACCATTGCCACCCGATTACTCAACGAAAAAGCATGGAAATTGGCGGACATGTCGATTCCTGAATTTGCAGAAGTAATACAAAAATCCTATAATAATTCCCTTATGCCCCGTTTCTTCTGCCTGATGATCCGGTCGGGCAAAACCAAATCCGGTGACGAACTTTTCGAGCTGTACGCCAACCGCTTTCAATTCGTGGGCTCCAGAAAAACCAAAGAACTTATGACCATGGCGGACCTTCTCAACCAAGAAGGGCTTACCGAACGATCGCTCAAACGATATCAAATCGCGATCGATAACGAAATCATCGTTAGAAACAGCGCTCCGGAACGTCTTCCCTGTTGGGAAGCTTTTGAGCACGTCATGAAAATCCACGAAGAAAACGAGCAATTCGAGCTGGCAGACAAAACCGCTAAGCAAATGCTCGAAAAAATCAAAGAGATCCCCGAATCAAAGCAAGCACGCACTGCCATCACGGAATTGTCCAATCAAGCGCAAAGTTATTCTGCCTACTATCGGGCCATCGCCGCAAAAAAGAAAGGGAACGAAGCCGAGTATCGAAAATTACTCGACGAAGCAATCAAGCTCACCCCGGAAGAGCCCAAAGTGCTCGCCGAGTGCTACCATCTGCCGGTCACGACCCCCGAAGACAAAAAGTTCCATGACCAAATCGTTCAACAGATTGCAAGGACTGTCAGAACCTTAACCAACAATGCCAATCGAAAACGAAGATCACACACCGCTTATCAAAATTATCAGCTATACAACGCCAAACAAGCCGCTTGGCTCACCGTGAATACCGAAGGAAGCCTCCTGCTTGTTACCAGGACTTTAGAATCCATGCTGAAACGATATCCCAATCCCAACAAAACGGATCCCGAAGGATATGAAATTTTGGCTCGCTGCTACCAGAAAAAAGACGAGTTGGACAAAGCGGTCACACACGCCCAAAAAGCCATCGAAAGCGCTCCTTACAGCAAACGGACACGAAAAACCTGGGAAGAAATCGCCGCGGCCTACGAAAAAGAAAAAGGGGTGAAACCGCTACCTCCCAAAACGGGAATCGAACGGTTTCGCAAGTTAGTAAACCTTCCCGCCAAATAGTCGACCTATCACCGACGTTATTTTTCCAAAAACTGCGAGAAAGCGACTCCATGTTCCCTCCCAAGCCAACGCCACAAGGGGCCCTTGAAAAACTCAAAACCGGCAATCAACGTTTTGTGAATGGCGAAAACTTCATGCCTCGTCTCGACGCCGAGCATCGCATGAATCTCGCCAAAGGAAAGCGATCCGAACATGTGCTGGCGACCGTGGTAGGATGTTCCGATTGTCGCGTCACGCCCGAGTTCATTTTCCACTCCGACCCGGGCGACCTCTTCGTGATCCGAACGGCCGGTTTTTCGTGTCTCTCGGACGAATCGCTCGCCTCGGTCGATTTTGGTGTCGTGCAACTCGAAAGCCCGCTCTTGATCGTACTGGGACATACCGACTGCAAAGCGGTTCAAATCGCTCTCCAAAAAGCCGAAATCGACTCGCCCGAGTTGAGCCTCACGTTGAAAAGCACGATCTTGAAGCTGGCCGATTCGCTCGAAGCAAACATGCGCGAGTCCGATCTCCAGAAAGAAACCTGGGACGATGCGGCCGTTAATGAAGTCATCAAGCAAAATGCCTTCTTGACCATCGAGCGAATCCTCGAAAAATCGTCCGGAATCCAAAAACTCCGGGATGAGGGAAAATTGCTCGTCGTCCCGGCTCTTTACCAACTGGAAAGCGGGCTGGTCGAGTGGCTTTAATTCCCTACAATCCTTACAATCCCCGCCAACTTTCTAACCGGCTTCTAACAAACCGCCTCTTGCCTCGACGAAGTGTGTCATATACTTTACAGTTAAGGATTGTGTACCTGCTCAAGGAATAGAGGCAACGTGAATCCGTCGATCGGCATTTCACGCTAAATGTTTTCAGGAAAAGACGTTATCCCAAAATCATGGCTCGGTCCCCCAAACGCCAATCCGACAAACTCCCCCCTGCCGATACCCTGCCGATCGACGTAGACACGAAAATTGCCCCCACCGAGAGCGACGAAGACAAACCGGCCATCAAGACCGTGGCCGCTATCGATATCGGGACCAACGCCGTCCGGATGGTGATCGCCGAGGTGGATACCGAGGGAAATATCACCCCCATCGAACGACTCAATCGCGCGGTTCGCCTCGGACAAGACACCTTCCGAACCGGACGCCTCGCCGGCAAAACCATGCGAGCGGCGGTCTCGATCATGCGAGACTATGCCAAGCTACTCCATCTTTACGACGTTGCAAAAGTACGCGCGGTCGCAACCAGCGCCGTGCGGGAAGCGATCAACGCCGACACGCTCATCGACCGCATCAACATGGTCACCGGCATCTCGGTCGACATCATCGGAACGCCCGAAGAAAGCCGACTGACCGTCTCCGCCGTCCACAACGCCGCCGACAAAACCCTCGACGAAGCCAAGGGAAACACCTTGATCGTCGACGTGGGCGGCGGCAACACGCTCCTCACCCTTTTCGGGCAAGGAACGATCATCTCGTCCCAAGCGGTCCGACTTGGCGCCATCCGAATCCAAGAGACTCTCGGCACGAGTGAAGACACCCCCAAGCGTCGAGTAGACCTCTTCCGTCAACAGGCGTCCCGCGAGACCTCGTTCCTGGCAGGGCTCGGAAACCTCGACGATACGAATACGTTCATCGGGATCGGCAGCGACATCCGTTTTGCCGCGGATCAAATCGGAGAGCCGACCCTCTCCGACGACCTAACCTCGGTTAACCGCGAGTCGTTTGATAAATTCATCACCCAATGTGTCCGCTATCATCCGGAAGAACTGGCTCGAAAACATGGAATCTCGTTTGCCCAAGCCGAAACGCTCATCCCCGCCTTGGTCACTTACCAAATACTCTTGCACAAAACGCAAGCAGACCGGCTTATCGTGTCGCAAGTATCGATGCGGGACGGGCTGCTTCTGGAGCTCGCGAGAGAAGTGACCGGCCGCGAAGATAAAAAGCTGCAGCAAAGCATCATCAGCTCGGCTCTGTCGATCGCCCAAAAATACCATGCCGACATGGGCCACGCCAACTCGGTATCAGAGCTCTCCGTCATGCTCTTCGACGAGCTCCAAACGGATCACGGGCTGGGAAACCGAATGCGGTTACTGCTCCGAGTCGCAGGCATCCTCCACGAAATCGGCGGATTCATCTCCGATCGAGCTCACCACAAACACGGTTACTATCTGGTAAACCACTCCGACGTCTTCGGCCTGACTCGTGACGAACTGCGAATCGTCGCCCACGTGGTCCGATACCATCGCCGAGGTGTCCCCAAACAATCCCACTCCGACTACATCGTCCTGCCACGCACCACCCGTGTGACAATCAATAAACTGGCAGCGATCCTGCGTGTGGCAGACGCGGTTCTGCGTAGCCGAAACCACTCGCCAAAAGATTTTCGATTCGATCGCCACGGAGACGAACTGCTTGTATTGGTCCGTGGCGCATCGGGCATGGTGTTTGAGCAGCGGGCCTTAAAGGAAAAGGGAAACTTGTTTGAAGATATTTTCGGGATGACCGTCCACCTGGAGGAAGCATGAACAAGCGATCGAAAAAGTCTGACAAGTTGTTCATCAATCGCGAGTTAAGCTGGCTCGAGTTCAACGATCGGGTCCTGCGCGAAGGACTTTCCAAAGAAATTCCCGTACTCGAACGGATCAAGTTTCTCGCGATCACCAGCTCCAACCTCGATGAATCGTTCATGATCCGCGTCGCCGGGCTCATGCAACAACGAGCGGCCAAGCTCCGGGTTCGCGATCCAAGCGGAATGACACCCACCCAACAATTGGCCGCCTATTCCAAACGAGCACATCGCATGGTCGAAGAGCAAACGGCCGGAACTGCCAGTGCCTTGGAAGAACTCGAAAAAGAAGGCATTCATATCCTCGGTCCCGATGCTTGGAACCAAGACCAACAAGAATACCTGCGCAATTATTTTTCACGAGAGATTCTTCCCGTTTTGACTCCCTTGGCTGTCGATCGACTCAAGCCATGCCCTCTGCTGCCTGACTTACGCCTCCATATCGGCGCGGTACTTCAAGCAGACACGACCGGCGTTCAAACTGCGTCAACCCCCGCTTCCAAGAAAACCAAACAAAACAAAAAGAAAGCACCAAAGCGAAAAACCGCCAAAAAAACGGATAAAGAAGACACGGAAAAGATCGTAACAGTACCGGTGCCCGATACCTTTCCTCGGTTCCTGAGCGTCACGGAAGAAAACCGCACGACCCTGGTCCGTATCGAAGAAGTCATCCGAGCGAACCTCGATCTGGTATTCCCCGGCTATCACGTACTGGCAACGACCGTCTTCCGACTCACCCGCGACGCAAATGTCACGGTAGAAGAGGACGAAGCCAGCGACCTCCTTCGTGAAATCGAAGAAGCGATCCGCGACCGGCGACGTCGCCAAGTCGTCCGACTGGAAATCGCCGCCAATCCCGACAGCCGTATCAAACGGTGGCTCAAAAACGAGTACTCGCTCCGAACCGAGGAAATCTACGAAATCGACGGTATGCTCGACCTGAATTCGCTTGGGGAACTGGTCGACTTGACGGGCTTCGAGCATCTCAAATCGCCTCAATGGCCGCCGTGCACACCACGCGACCTGGTCAACAGGGAAGATATCTGGCAAACGCTCCGTGACGGAGACGTGCTGCTGAACCATCCTTACGAGAGTTTCGACGCGGTCGTGCAACTTGTCGAAGAAGCGGCAACAAGTCCGGAAGTTTTGAGCATCAAGCAAACTCTCTACCGCACCAGCGGCGACTCGCCCATCGTCCGTGCATTGGCCGAAGCCGCTCGAAACGGAAAAGAAGTGACCGCACTGGTGGAGCTGACAGCCCGTTTCGACGAATCGAGAAACATCGCCTGGGCACGACGCCTCGAAGACGCCGGCTGCCACGTCATCTATGGCATCGCCGGCTACAAGACCCACTCGAAGGCACTGCTCATCGTGCGTCGAGAAGCCCATCGGATCCGCCGATATGTACACCTCGCGACAGGAAACTACAACGACAAAACGGCTCGCACTTACAGCGACCTCGGCCTGATGACAAGCGATCCCGAAATTACGGGCGACGTCGCGGCGTTTTTCAACGTGCTGACCGGTTACTCGGAGATGATCGGCTGGTCCAAACTCGCCGTGGCACCAACCGGGTTGCGTCAACGGCTCCTGGAGTTGATCGATCGCGAGATCCAAATCTCGACCCCCGAAGAACCCGGCCTCATCATGGCCAAGATGAACTCGCTGGAAGATCCCGAAATTTGCGAAGCGATCGCCCGTGCATCCCAGTCAAATGTTCAAGTACAGCTCAATGTCCGAGGCGTCTGCTGTCTGCGACCGGGGGTTCAAGGCCTGACTGACCATGTCGAAGTCACCTCGATCATCGACCGATTCCTCGAACACGCCCGAATCTTCTACTTCCGCAACGGCGGTCACGAAGAAACCTATATGGCCAGTGCCGACTGGATGTACCGCAACCTGAGCGAGCGTTTCGAGCTCATGTTCCCCGTCTCGGCTCCCAAACTGCGGCGGCGGCTGATCGAGATGCTCAAGACCTACTTCAACGATAACGTCAAGGCGTCGCGACTTTTGCCGGATGGCACCTACGAAAAAGTTCAGCGACGGGGCCGAAAAATACGGGCACAAGAAATCCTCTATAAAAAAGCGGTCGAAGCAGCCCGTATTTCTGACCAAACTACTCGCCAATTTCGCCCATTGACACGCCCCGACGCTTAAGTGTCTAATAGGGGGCATGTTTCACCGAAAATTGCGATATTTGGTACCGTTCCACCCCAAGCATGTCCCCCATTATTTCGCGGATGTATTGATCATCGGCGGGGGACTTGCCGGCTTGCGTGCTGCGCTGGGAGTACCGGAGGATCTCTCGGTCATCGTCGTGACCAAAGATGTCCTCGGTGAACAGTCCAACAGTGTCTACGCCCAAGGCGGAATCGCCGGGGTACTCGATTCCAACGACACGGTCCAATCGCACGCCGACGACACGATCGAAGCCGGCGGCTCACTCTGTCAAAGGAAGATCGTCGAAAGCATCATCCGCGAATCGTCCGAGCGGATCGGCGAGCTCATCTCGTGGGGAACGAGCTTCGACCGGGAGGGAGTCCGGCTCGCGCTGACCAGAGAGGGTGGACATTCCCTGGAGCGGATCGCGCATGCACACGGTGACGCAACCGGACGCGAGATCATGCGAGCGGTCGTCGAGCGAGTGGCGCAAGCTCCCAATATCGAGATGTGGAACAGCACGTTCTCGCTCGATCTCCTAACCCACGAAGGCCGATGCCACGGTGCCGTCACGTGGAACCCGCACCACGGCAAGACACTCCTCTGGGCCAAACAAACGATCCTCGCCACCGGCGGCGTGGGTCAGGCCTACCGCGAAACGACCAACCCCGAAGCGGCTACCGGCGACGGGCTGGCAATCGCCTACCGTGCCGGGGCCGAACTGCGAGACCTCGAGTTCATGCAGTTCCACCCGACCGTGCTTTACATCGCCGGAAGCAGCCGACACCTGATCACCGAAGCGATGCGAGGCGAGGGTGCCCATCTGGTCGATCGGACCGGACGCCGGTTCATGCCCGACTATGACGAACGGGCCGAGCTCGCCCCACGCGACGTCGTCAGTTGGGCGATCGTCCAACAGATGGAAAAAACGAAGTACCCGAACGTCTACCTCGACCTGACCCATCTCGACCCGACGACAATCACAAATCGTTTTCCCGGCATCGCGACCCTGTGCCAAGATTTCGACCTGGACATCACCAAGGATCGCATCCCGGTCCGGCCCGGTGCACATTACATGGTCGGCGGTATCACCGTGAACGAACAAGGACAAACCACGCTCCCGGGGCTCTGGGCCGCCGGCGAAGTCGCCTCGTCCGGACTCCACGGCGCAAACCGGCTTGCGTCAAACAGCTTGCTCGAAGCAATTGTTCTCGGTGCAAGAACCGCACAAGGTGCTGCGGAGACCGCACGTGAGATGGGAGACTCGTTCAAGGTCCTGCCACTGGAAAACCCCATCGCCAAACCGAGCCATGAGCCACTCGACCTGATCGACATCCGTAACTCGCTGAAAAGTCTGATGTGGCGCAATGTGGGCGTCGGGCGTGATAAAGTAGGTCTGCTCGAAGCCGCCGACCAATTAACCCGCTGGTGCCGATACGTCTTGCCGCGTCAATTCTCCGACCCGACCGGCTGGGAGCTGCAAAACATGCTCTGGGTCTCACAACTCATGATCCAAGCCGCGCTGACCCGCGAAGAATCTCGCGGCTGCCACGTCCGAACCGACTTCCCGGAAACCGACGATCCAAACTGGAATCGACACTTGACGTTTGCCAGATAGGCTCGTTAGCTCTAGTATTTCGTCACACTAATATTTCAATGTAAGTTTAGCCGCCGGACATCGTTCGGCGAGTTTTCGAAGCTTCAAAACACGTCGGACGATGTCCGACGGCTAAACCATTTCGTGACAAAGCCTCTGGAAAAGCTCTCACAAGAATGCTTTTACCGCTCCAGCCCGAGACTGGATCGATAGGCGTGGAGCGGTTTTTCCTTCTTGTGATCTCGAGTGATCTCCATCCACCGCTGCATCGTACCCATTAAAGCTTCCGGCGGCTGCTTCCCTTTCATTGCCTCGCGAACCGAATCACTCAAGGTTGCCAGATACTCGTCACGACCGGGGATCCGCAACGCAAAGACCCACTGCTCGCTCTGCATCGTCGCCTTGGTCACTTCGGCATAATGATCGGCCGCCTCGGACGAGATCGGCGACTCGGTCCACTGCTGAATTTGGGGAACCTGACTTCGACGATAGAAGGTCGTTGCCTGACTGCGTGAAGCAGGGACCGGGCGAGACGTGCTCCCCGAGAGCCAAAGCAATAGCCGAACGGCCGCCGCCTGATTCTTGGAACTTTGACACACGGTTCCCAACCGGCCCGCGATCCCGAGCAACGGCACCTGCCACGATTGATCCTTGTCTCGCTTTTCTTCCTTTCCCTCATCGATATTATACACGTCCCGCGAGCCGGGAAGCGGTGCAATGGCCATCGGCACGGGCGACGCTTTCACCGCCTCGGGCAGTTCGGCAGTCGCGGTCGGCCAAGTCAGAGCCATGGCAACCCGCCCTTCCCAAAAGAGCCGTCGGGTCGCGTCTGGATCGGTCGCCTCCTTGGGATCGGCCGCGTATTGCGACGTTCGCACCATCTGCGTCAACGTATCGAGCATCGGTGGAGCAATAAGCAACGGCTCCATGGTACGACAGTTAAAAAGGGTGGAATAGTTATCGCGATGCTTCGCCAAGGGAGCAGCCCGGGCGAGAAACGTGATCGCCGCCCAATCGCCACCATACGGCTCGGCCGTCGCATGCCACTGATCCGCAGAAACGGTCACCAGATCGCCCAGCTTCTCCCGATCCGAAAGCTTTTTGGCCGCCGCTTCATATTCATCCCACGTCTTCGGCGGGTCGAGCCCCAGTTTCTCGAACAAATCAGGCCGATAGTAACAGACCAAGACCGGCGAACCGAACGAGATGCCGTAAAGTGTCTCTCCCCACGTTGTCTCGGTAAGGCGAGGTATCTCGAAAGTGCTCACCCAGTGCGACGGATCGGCTTCGAGGACGGACCGCTCCAACGGAACGATCATCTTGGAGTCGGCCAAAGCACCGAGCATGTGGGAAGCCGTAATCAAGGCATCCGCATCCGCTTTTTTCAAATCGTCGACCGAATTCGTGTCGAGTCGAACCACTTTCAACTCCGATCCGGTCTGCGCCTTCCATTCCCCGGCCAGCTTCTCGATCGCATCCGCAAGCGGCTCGTCTCCGTTAATCGCCAACGTCAACTTCACCCCGTCCAGCGAAACGGTCGACTCCTGATCGGCTTCGTCAGGCTGTTTGGTATCGGGACAACCGACAAGAACAGGAAGTAACACAACAAGAACAACGATTTGCAAAAACCGATTCATGGAAAAACTTTCGTTAAACTTAAGTAGAAGCCATCCCAAAACCACCAAAACTATTTGTCAATCCCTTTTTGCAGATGTTGAAGCAAGCCGGGCGAAAGAGGTGAAAGCGGATTGGAGCCCGGTGCCGAAGTACCGTTCGCCTCAGGCTGCCTTATCTTAATCAACTCTTTCTGCGTCAGGTGGAGCTTTTTGAAAACATTTTCCGAGATGACATAATACCAGTCGGCAAATCGGGCGTTGAGTTCTTCCACCCGTTTCTGACCGGCGGCAACTTTCTCGTTATACTCGTCCTGCTTCCACTGATTATCCCGCTCGATCTGCTCTCGCTTCGCCTTGACCTCCTCTAAAGTCGGCTCCGCATCGGCCGCGTCGGCCGGTTTCTCTTTCTCGGACCCGTCTTCCGCGGCAGGGGTCTCGGCACCTTCCTCGGGCAACGGCGGCAGAGGCTCGAGCTTCGGTCGAGGAATGGTCGCGAGATTGAACCGAGCCGTCACCAACAAATAACGGTTCATGCCCGAGGCATCGGTATCTTTATCCGCCTCGCTCCCTTTTTGGTCTCCATCCGCTTCGGAATTGGCGGCCGCCCTGCTGTTCAGCGCGATGCTTCCGAACCGGAGCACATACTCGACACCATCGTTCATCAGGATGCCGATTTCCCCTTCGTTGGAATAGATCCCTTTTTGACCTCCGACCTCGGCCATATAAAAACCGTGAAGAGCAAGCGACTTGACCGCTTCTTCATCGTCGATGAGCGTTTTTTCGGCAACCAGTTCGGCACTCAGCCCAGCCGGTTTTCGGACAACATCGACAATCTTCAAATCCTCCAGCGCCGTCTTCATCTGCTGCAAGAGATCGGCATTGAGCATTTCGTGCGACTCCAACGGACGAGACACCCACCCACCGCCAGTACGATCGAAGTCAAGGTTTTCCAGCAAGATCCACTTGTCTCCCTCGGCCATCGGATCATAGCGAACGGCCAGCTTTCCGTTCGGGCTCTGGACACCGCGAACCACGTCCAAGTTATAATCTTCGATAAAGATGTCGCGGATATCCAACACGTTCATCTTCAAGAGATCCTTCTCGATCCAGTCGTTAAATTTTGTCGAAAAGACCTCGGTTTGCAGCTTGACACTGAAGACCATCTCTTGATTCGTGCGGCGAACGTAGCGGATGTCCGGTTGTGCGGGATCCACCTCACCGATGATCACGTCGGCAAGCGTATTATCCTTGGCATCCTTCAAGACCACCCGCATCCCGACCCCGGTCACGCCTGCTCCCAGATTCTTGTCGGTCGGATCGATCACACCGTACGCCTCTTGGCTGCCCGCCTCCTCGCTGGCAAGGCCGAGGATTTTCAGCTTCGACAACAAGGAGGCCGCCTTGGCCAGATGCTCCGCCGCGTCGGCCGGATAGTTTTCGTGCGACGTGATCTGCCAAACACCGTCGACCATCGCCACTTTAAACGGAACCACGTTGCCCGTCTTCTCGTTATATTTCGTGATCGACAGACTCGTCACGGCCAGCGGATCGGTGAACTTCGGCAAGAGCATCTTTCCGGTCGGGTCTCCTTCTTCCAATTCGTTCAGCGTCGGCATGTTCAGAAAAACACCGATCGCACAAAGAATCGCTACGGAAATAAAGGTGATCGTTTTGATGGGATCGCTCATCGGTCAGAAATCCTTTGATGAATATGATTATTGAATTTATGGGTTCGAGAATCTTGTATTTATGGTTACTTTTTCATTCGGCCTCGGACCGCGCCTTGGCGTTCCTGGACTCGCCGGATACAAAAGACGATAAACGCCAATGTCAAAGGCAAAATCGGCGGAAGCAAAACGGCGCACCGCTTGTACCAATCCTGGCCCGCTTGGACTTTATCTTCAAGCTGGCGATTGATTTTATCGATCTGTTGTTCCAGTTTTCGCTGCAACGACTCCTCGACCGCCTTGCGGTGCTTTTGGTATTCCTGCTGCTTGATCGCCAATTGGGTCGCAAAAGCCTGAATATCCGTTCCTCCAGACTGACTCTTCCGTTGCAACTCGGATAATTTTTTCTGAAGGTCTCGGTTCAGCTTGGCAATCTCCTTATCATATTGTTTTTGCAACTTTTCCTGAGTCTTGGCCGTTTCGCGGCGTGCCGCCTCGGTATCCTCGTTGATTTTGGTCAAGATGGGATGATACCGACGGCGCTTGCGAATCTCGATAAACCGATCGTCATCCGCCAAGGCGTCCAATACGTTGAGCACGAACGTCACGTTGTCGAACTCGAAATTGATACCGGCCTCCGGTGCCGTCCCCTCGGCTCGTAGATCAAAAAAGCCGGGCGAGATCATATCGACATCGGCAACCAAGACGAGATTGATTTCCGGCGATTTGGATTTCGCTTTCTCTTTCTTTGCCGGATCCTTTTCCTCCGAAGCGTCTTTCTTCGTTTCTTCAGGCTTGGCATCATCGGCCGACTCTTCCGAGTTGTCCTCGGCCTTTTCCTCTACCGGCTT
>JASFHG010000013.1:0-16543 GCA_050123355.1 Planctomycetia bacterium | reverse complement strand
GGCCGATACTGGTTGCGTGCAACACTGCGCATGACGATCCACCCTATGGCCAAGCCGGCCGCTCAACAGTTTTTCAAGTGGATCCAGATGCCCGCCGCAGCCGAGGCCATCGTCGAGACGCATCTCGCTTCGTCCGACGCGGATTATCCCTTTGCGCCCGCCTCGCTGGAGGTAGAAGGGCAACGTAGGGTGCGTCAAGACGCACCTCCTGAAACCAAAGAGCCGAAGCCACTCCCGCCTCGAGTCGACAAAATCGACGGCGCGGTCGCGGTGCTGCCGTTCGCGTCGGTCAGCCGCTACTTCCTCATGGCGGACGACTCACATCGCGTGTTCTACGAGGACAAGCTTTTCGAGGTGATCGAGAAGGACGGCCGACTGACGATGGTCGACCGAACCCAACTTAAAAAAACAATTGAGGAGCAGAAGCTCTCGCTTTTACGGACCGAGTCTCTATCGAAACGTCCGATTATCGCAGCCGGCGTTTTTGTGGTCCCCCGCCTGGTGACGAAGGAAAATAAAGCCTATTTCCGCATCGAAGCGATCCACGGGGCCAGTGCCACGTCGCTAGGGATTCTCGAGGTGCCGGTCGACCCGGCCGATCCGATGAAGTTCAACCCGTCGTTGGAAAAACGAATCCAAGCATGGTGGCCCTGGGTGCTCGACACGCTGCGACGGGTGCGTACGAAACCGCGTTGGTATGTGCACGATGTTACCTGCGAGGAGCTGGACCAGGTGGTGACCTCCGACGAGCTTCTACGACACCTCCGCCACCAGTTGCAGTGGGATCGCCGAATCGCCCCGGCCAACGGTCCGGCCATGACGCTGACGCAGCAAGAGCGTTTACTCCACTTGATGGGAATGAGCGAGAATCGGGCGGGCAGCTTCGTGCCGAAGTATGACTACGCTGTCGAGGGTCGCCTCCAACCGGACGGGACCTTGCAGATGATCCTCCGCGACGCGTGGTTCAAGCGACTTGCCGAAAAGCAGTTTACACAAACGGATCCTACCGAGCGGCTCACCGCAGTGCAGACATGGATAAAAGATCAGATCGCTTCGCATCCCGGTCGGATTCTGACAGACGATGCCTCTTCCGAGCTGCTCAAGCGGTGGATCCACTTGCAAAGTCGTCTCGAGTTCAATTATGCGTGTGATTTGAAGGATGTTTATTGCGGGTTCGAATCGGATTCGAAGACGTATCACTTCGAAAATGGAAAAACCGGATTCAATTTGGTTTTGATTCTTGCCGATCGTCATGCGGATCGACATCGCGCCATCTATCAATCTTGTATGAAGGCGGTCAGAAAACTTGATCCCGACGCCAAGACGCCTCCCGAGGCACGCATCCCGTCGGTTGACAAACTTCTTGATCGCAAGAATACAAAAACTTGCTACGCTGTCCCTGGTAAAAAGATTCTTTCGAAGGAACTGGCTCGCGAACTGGTCGACCATTGGCTCCAAAAAGCGGCCGACAGTGCTGCCAAGTATCACCGCTCCGCAGAGCTTTGTAAGAAACTCAAGGCGGAAGGGCGAAAGGTAGAGGGGCTGTATAGTCATCGCATAGCCAATCGAAAAGAGTTGAACCTCGTGGCAAATCGCTACTGGCGTCATGCACAACGGGTGGTCCAGCTCGATCCGATGTGGGAGCAAGGCGCGCTGCCGTTGCTCGGCGGGGAAGACATCGGTGGTAGCTGGTATGGTCGAAGTATCACTTTCACCGGCGATGCGGTGCTCGATGCAAGGTGTTTTTTCCTGAGCCGGTTTCCGAATTCCAAGCATTACGAAACCGTCTTGTATGATCTTTCCCGCAACGCATCGACGATGGGAAAATTATACCCGAAATACAGTCCCTTCTCTCCGAAACAGACCGCCGCAAAATACTCCCGGATGACCATCGAGGCCGGGATGGAGTTTTGCCGCAAGTATGTCCTGCCGAACAAGATTCAGTCCGGCTACATGCCGGGCGAGTCGCGGTATCTGCACTATCGTGACCTTTTGTATCGAATTCGGCTCTATTTTTCCAAGGCCGGAGCGACGCCGGAGCATGAAGAGTGGGCGATCTCGCTCTGGAAAAGCCAACTTGGCAACGATACCGCCAAAGGAGTCCCCCACAGCGATTTTATCCGCCTCGCGGCCGCTGCCGAGCGTGAAGACTTGAAAGGCTTCTTCAAAATCCTCCGCAACCTGCAACAGCGGTGGCCCGACCCCGGGACACTGCCCTGGAAACATTTTAATAACGATAAGGAAAACCCCTCCACCTACCGGGTTAATTGTGATCTTGTCATTGAAATGTTGCAAGTTTTTTCGTACAAGATGCAAGCGAAATACGATCGCCAGTTTCGGGATTGGGCCGAAGGCAAGATCGCCACGAAGGATCTGCCGTGGAGCGACCCGGATTTTCAGCCCGTAAAAGGAGGGCATGATGATAAATAGAATTGACACGAGGCACTCCGCCCGGCTTCTTGCGATCGTCGGCCTTGCCATGCTTTTGGCCGCTTGGAACGCTCATGCCGCAGAAACGCAGGAAGAAATTACCCGACTCGAATCACGGCTGTTCGATCCGGTGCTGTCGGAGGCGGAGGTGGACGGGCTGTTGAAACGGTTGGAAAAGCCAGACACTCGCGAGGGGGCGACGAAGACGCTGATCGCGAAAGGGCAAGGACGCCACGAGCAGATTATCTGGTTTGCTCACAAGAAGCATGATGTTGAAACGTACCAGGCGTGCGCCGACGTGATCGAGGCGCTCGACGCATCGTACCGCACGACCGAGTTGGGCAAGCAGCTCGGTACGCTTTACCGACAGCAGGCCGGTGAGTTGCTGCCGAGCCGCTGGGCCCGATTTCGCAAGGATTCGTCCGATCCGCGTGCGGTCGCTTTCTTGATGTATGCCGACCCGGAGCGGGTTTATAAATGGCTCGGCAAGAAGGAGCGGTACGACCAGATTCGCTACCTGCTGCTCCGTTTTCGCGAGGATCCGACCGACGATTTCGCTTTCAAGCATTTTCCCGAGCACACGGCCGCTTCCGCCACGCGGAGCGCGTCGGATGTCTTTCCGATCGTGTCTTGGAACGAGAATAAATTTGGCGGGTATCAACGGATGGTCGGCAACACGGGCTTGAAGTATGTCTGCATCACTCCGGAAGATTTTCATACAGGTATCTTCGATAAGGGATACTTTTTGTTCAAAATCGAGCAAATTTCCTATAACGCTCGCCATGTTTTTCTGTACCGCCACATCGACTCTCCCAGCTCCATCATGGGACTCGGTGTCGGCTACTATCATCTGTATTTTTCGGACAAGGCATATAGACCGGACCGTTACGATCCCAAATGCAGTGGAAAGATAATGGCGACTTTTGGGGATCGGCTTGTGGCCCCGTTACCGATCTTAAATCGGTCGTCGAGAATATCGAGCACTTACCATGTGTCGCGGGATGATCTGCCTTATGTGCCGAAGGTTTATCAATTCGGACAGAAAAAGGAAATTAAACCGCTGCCCGAACAACTTCCTCCAAAAGCACTCCCCATCGGCATCGCCCCGAGTGCAGACCTGCCTCCGGCGAAGCCACTCGCCCCGTCGGCACCGACCGTGGTGATTCTTTCACCGCGTATGGCAGGCCAGTCGACCGAGGCGTACCGCGTCGCAGCCGGAGGGCTCTGCGACCGGATCGCACAGGAAATCACCGCAGCCGGCCTCGCCCGCGTAGTCAACCGGACCGAGTTGAGCCGGATATTGGAAGAATATCGGCTGGCCAAGGTGAATAACTCGAAAACGACCGACGGCAAGATCGTCAGCTACGACGCCGTGCTTCGCGTCGCGGTGATTCGGGATGTTCAAGATTACAGCTACCAGGGCCATAAGGTTCAGGTAAGCCTGATCGACCTCAACACGGGCAACGAGTTGGGTTGCCGGAAATTCCTCTGCCCGATGACCGACGCCGATCTGGAGCCTCTAAAGGAGCTCTGTCGTACGTCGCTGGCGAAGGTCGGCAAGGTCGGAAAGGGCAAACTCAAGGTCCGGCTCCTGTGGCAACATAACGCGGATGCGCCCACACGGTTGAGTGGACAAGGTCGTCAACTTACGGAAATTTTCCGCGAATCGATCGAACGTTCCAAAAATATCGTCGTGGTCGAGCACCTCGAAACCAGCACGACCGAGGAAGAATCGCTGCTGTTGTCGATGGGCCTGAGCCGTCTGGCCGGCGAGCGGCGTTTCAGCCCCCAGGCGGACGCGACGATCGAGTTGCGTCTGACCGAGCAGGATGCCGAGGGTAAAACGTTTGAAGAGACCCCGGTCGAGATTGCGTTCCGTATCCGCAAAGAGAACGGTTATCGGGGCGATTGGGTAAAGACCCGTGCGACGGTCGCGGAGTTTCATCCCTTGCTGCGCAAAGCTTGGAAGAAACTGGCCAAGGCCCTCGAAGCGGCCGAGCCCGATTCCGTGGCGGATGTCTTGGACGAGATGCCGTTACGACGCAAGCAAGCCCGGGCCGAGATGGCGGCGGCAAAGACGCTGTTGAAAAACTATCGAAGAAACGGTATGAGCGAACGTCAACTGTGGCTGAAGTGCCTCGGGCATGTCCAGACCGCCATCAAACTCGACCCGACCTATGCCGAGGCGGCGATCGAGGAGATTCGGTTGTCACAATTGCTGGGACGGTACATGAAAGACCCGGCCGTGCTGCCTCACGTTTCAAATGTCAACGATTACACTCTAAAAAAGTCGCTCGATTTTCTGGAGCGGTTCCCCGACAACCCCGAATTCCGAGCCAGGGCCGTTTCGTACGCGATGTCGTCACTTTATACTCCGGAGACGGGGCCGCTCTTTTGGGTTGACAAAAACTTGGTGTTTCGCGGTATCGGAAAGGATCAATATCTCGTGACCCCATCGATGCGTCGCACATTCGCCGACAGCGAAAAGGTTCTCAAGCATGCTCTTACGCTTGGGAAACGGATAAACTTCCAGAATGTTGTCAACATGACCGTCTTCACCTATCGGGGCAAGAAGCTCATGGGTATATCGCCAGACGAGCGACGAGCGTGGCTAGAGGAGGTTTTGCAGCGGAGTGACAAAGAGATCCAGAAAATAGACATGGCGAAATGGGGCAATAGTGAAGATTGGGAGGAGTGGTTTGCTCTGCACTTGCGTTCCGCGCAACTGATCTTGGACGATGGCAACGAAACCCTGGCGAAGAAGATCGTCGAACGGGCAATGGCACAACCGATTCCCACATCGGTCTGCAAGTGGGATGATGTGTTCCTGGAGGGGCAACTGGCCATGATCCGGCTCGACGACTTGGAGCTGTTCAAAAGGTACGAAGCGTGGTGCAAGGCTTCCAAGGAGAGCGAGATGGATCTCATTTCACTCAAATGGCCCACGGTGAAACTTTTTGAAGATAAGAGATACACGGCCGGCAATAGTATCAAGACGGTTCCCGCTCTCAAAGAACCGTCGCTGATTTACCACAGCGAGATGGAAAATCGCAATGGTATGTCACGCCCTCAGTCGGTGGCCATTGCACCGTTGATCGAAGTGGGGGATCGGCTCTATGTCATGACCAAAAAAGGAGGACGGCTCCAGTGGCATGATTTCCATGCCCATGCTTGCGACGACCGCCCGGTAGGTATCGCTTATCTCCCCTTGGACAAGCTGGGACAGCCTGTAGGAGAACAGACCAAAAAAAACGGGCATCTACGATGGGAAAACCTCCACTGGATACGGGAACCTTCCGGCCTGCTGGTTTTGGATTGTTGCTATGTCGACGGCAAACTTATACTTGGTACCCTTCAGTCGGGCCTATTGATTTTCGATCCACATACTGAAAAGTGGACAAAGATCAGCACTACTGAGGGCTTGTCCGAGAACCATGTCCAGAAAATCTTCCCGCTCGACAAAAAGAGACTCCTGGTCATCCAGCGGGGTTATAAAATGAACGAGGCGCACAAAAACTATAATGAAGAGATCGCGGTGTGCAGCATCGTGGATCTTTCCAGCAAGAAAGTCACCTTGCTCTATAAACATGCTCCTTTTTATCGTGTGTGTCGGGCTTTCTGGTATGAGGACGGCAAGGTGGTGGGGTGGAACGATAAAGGACGGGTTGCCGATCCTCTGGCAGGCAGCGAAAATACCCGACGCTGGCGTGCCCGCGATGCGTACGGTTGGCCCGGCGTGGATTACGAACTGTTGATCAACAAGGTGGCCTCGGTGGGTGATCGCGTCTACTGTATCACCGACGTCGGTTTCCATGAATGTAACACGGAGGGAAAAATTCTCCGAAGCTGGTGGCCTG
Source organism: Planctomycetia bacterium (assembly GCA_050123355.1). Lineage (GTDB taxonomy): Bacteria > Planctomycetota > Planctomycetia > Pirellulales > Thermoguttaceae > JASFHG01. The sequence continues at coordinate 10,256 of JASFHG010000013.1, read as the reverse complement.
GACGTTCCTATAAGGGAGTCCAAGGATTCAATAATTTGAGCGTTCCCGCCTCTTGTCCCTTGAGTTTAGAGATGATTCACCTGGGCGGAAGGATGATTCAGGCCGAATCGCTTCTGATCTTTCTCGGTGATGAAAGTTTGACCCTCTACGACACCAAGAACGATACTTGGTACGGGCCGGTGCGGCTATATCAAAGGGCAGGAAATAGAATTCTCTGTGCCTATGCGACACCTCACACCCTGTGGCTCTCGGTGGAAGGGTATGGTAATTTTGGCAATACCCAAGGACTGGAACGAGTTGCAATCAAGGATTTCATGGCCCGAGCTCGCGAACTCGGACGAGCGCTGACCAGCAAGCAGTACCTCGAAAAACGCCAAGTGTTGATCGACGCCCTCGAACCGTTCGATCAGGCGAAGGTCTACTTCATGATCCGGAAATTCAAAAAGTCGAAGGCCCTGCTCGAAAAAATCCTCGCCAAAAAACCGGACCACCCCGAGGCACTTCTTCTGATGGGCCACCTCCACAACTCTTGGTGTCTGAAAAAGCCTGAGGCGGCAATCGAGTATTTCCAAAAACTGGTCGACCTTAAAGACAACCCCCAGGCACGTTTCACGGGCCTCTACTGGCAGTGCGAGGTCCTCCGCCGTCAGAAACGTTGGCAGGAAACCGACCGGATGATCCGGCAAATCCGCCAGGAGTTCCCGCGACTTGCCGCTCATCTTCAAAGAAATCTTGACTCGCTGCAAAAACGAGCAAAGCAAAATCTCAGACAATCGAAAAAGGAGCCGGTACGAAAAAAGGACGCCGGTTAGAACTTTTCTGCTGCCCATAGTTTTACAATCGGTACGGAAATCATCCCCTAAACCTTAAAATCCCGTCCAAGCATATCTATTCGATGCTACCACTTATTCTTTAATATGGGAAAGTCGCCCTAAACGGCTATCTGCTAGGCACTTATTTTCCCCTTGTAAAAGGCTATATAGAAGCGGTCAGAGTATCTTTTTACACGAGGCAAAACGTCAGGGACGGGTGGCTTGAAGTGGGGGGCCGGATCGTTTACAATATCTAGTTTGGGTAACATGGGAAAATCGTTGTCTAAGAGGCCGTTTTTCTCCAGGTCTACACAAAATCTTTGGGGACTTCCGGGGCTGCTTCGCCAAAACCTGAACTGGCGGAAGGAGTGGTCCGATTAAATTGAAATAATTTGCTCTTTTGAGGTTCCATTTTAGAGGAGTACTACGTGTCTGAGAATGAAACACGAAAGTCCTTTCGTGAAGCAATTACCGGTGGTCCGTTTTGTTATGGTGGCGAGGCAGTAACGACGCGTAGTGTCATTGCACCTGGTTCGATCAAGTTAGCTGAATCATTGTTGGAGGATCCACGGATCGCTTGGGTTTCTATTACCGACAACCCGGGCGGATCCCCCATGCTCCCACCTGACTGGCTGGCCGGCAAGATGGCCCCATCGGCCGATCGCCTCGTGCTGCACCTTGCTTGCAAAGACCTCAACCGTAGTGGCTTGGAGTCGGCCTGCTGGCGATATGGTGCCGAAGGTTTTGAAAATATCCTTGCTCTGACCGGCGACTATCCGACCGGCGGCTATCGTGGCGTCTCGGTGCCGGTCTTCGACCTCGATTCGGTCAGTCTGATCGATCTGATGCATTTGATGAACCAAGGCCTGAAGGTTCCCGGCCGAGGCGGAAAGATCGACACGTTGCCGGCGACCAATTTCTTCATCGGCTGTTGCGTCTCGCCGTTCAAACAGTATGAGCGTGAACTGGTCATGCAGTATAACAAGCTGCTCTACAAGATCGCGCTCGGAGCCCAGTGGATCGTGCCGCAGCTCGGCTACGATATGCGAAAGTTCCACGAGATCAAACTCCTGCTGGATGCGAAAGGGCTCAAAACGCCCATCATCGGCAATGTCTACCTCTTGACCCGATTCGTTGCCAAGCTTTTCAACAGCGGCAAGTTGGCCGGTTGCGTGGTCAGCAACAAGCTGCTCGAAGATGCCAATAAATACGCGGCCGGTGAAGACAAGGGCCGCAAGTTTTTCCGCGAACTGGCCGCCAAACAACTGGCCGTATTCAAGGGGCTCGGCTTCGCGGCCGGTTACCTGGGCGGGATGTCGAAGCCGGAGACGTTCGGCGAGATTATCGACATGGCCGAGAGTTTCGGCGAAAACGATTGGAAAGATTTCCTGCCCGAGATTTGTTACTCCAACCCGGGCGAGTTCTTCCTCTTCGATCATGACGAAAAGACCGGGATGGCCGACTGTGAGACGCTCAACCCGGCATATCTTGCGTCGCTGCAGAAACGAAAGCGGTCGAAGGAGGTCACCGTCGGCTATCGTATCTCGCGGATGGTCCACGGTCTGGCCTTCGAGCGTGACAAAAAGCTCTACGGTACCATGAGATGGCTGTTTGGGTTGATGGAAAAATCGGGCAAGCCGAACCTTCTCGGCCGATTGTCCTATTGGTTCGAGAAACACTCGAAACACCTCATGTACGGCTGCGAAGATTGCGGCGATTGCGGCCTGCCAGACTGTGCGTACCTCTGCCCGAACGCGAGCTGTGCGAAGGGGTTACGAAATGGGCCGTGCGGCGGGTCGAGAGACGGCCGGTGCGAGCTGGACGACCGGGATTGCATCTGGGCACGGGCCTACGAGCGGCTGAAATACTACCGCGAAGAGGAAGGGCTGTTAGAACGCGACCCGATTTATTATAATGCCGATTTGAAAAACACCTCCGCCTGGGCCAATACCTACCTGGACCGTGACCACCACGCCCCCAAGCCCCAGGATGAAGAGGAATAAGAAAGAACCATAGATACATCTATATAGAACTGGTTTCACAACTCAAAAATGTTCCATTTTCTTGCAACATCTTGTGGTCATCCGAAGGATCAACCACAAGACATGGGCCGCCGGGAAGTTATGAAACCACTTCCAAAAACAATCCATCCAGAAAGGAATAAATTTCATGGCAATTGAAGGTTTGACAATTATTGGCGAAACGATCAACGACTCGGTCCCCTCGACACACAAGCTTTTCGAAGCAGATGACATTGATGGTTTGTTAGATCTGGCGAAGCTCCAGGACGAAAAAGGGGCCGGTTATATCGACGTCAACGTTGGGTCACGCTCGCCCGAGTTCATGGCCGACCTGGTCAAAAAGGTGCAGTCGGTCACCACGAAGCCGCTCTCGATCGATACGCCTGACTTGGAAATCGCCAAAGCCGGCCTCGAAGCATACGATCCCGATCGTGCCGGCGGTGCGAAACCGGTCCTCAACTCGATCTCCCCGTTGCGTGTCGAGATGTTCGACCTGTACTCCATCCAACCGTTCTGTCCGATCTTGCTGATCTCCGAGCAGGTCGTCGATGGCCAGTCCGGCCCGTGCCATACGCCCGAACAAACCTACCAAGCGGCTCAGCACCTTCTCGGCTTGGCTCGTGAACGACAGATGCCCAACGAGGATCTTATTTTCGATCCCGGCATCGCGCCGGTCGGAACCGACTCGGAAGGCAACCTCAAACGCCTGGTCGCCGCGGCGGAACTGATCCACAACGATCCCGAGTTGGCCGGCGTTCACATGTCGGTCGGCCTGAGCAACTTCACCGTCATGCTCCCATCAAAACGGGCCGACGGCTCCCCGGTCAAAGGACCGCTCGAAAGCGCGTTCCTCACCAAGGTGATGCCCCTGGGCCTCGACATGGTCATCGGCTCGGTCAAGCGAAAGTACGCGATCCTCGACGCCGACCACCCGGCCATGGTCTGTCTGGAAGATGTCCTCAAAGCAGACGGCTTCGACGGTATCATGCGAGTCCAGAAGTTCTACGCGGAATAACATCGCGATAAAAATTGCAACAACGGCAAACCCATCGATTCAAAACCGGTGGGTTTGTTTGTTTTGACACTGGCTAAACCGGTGGATTCTTGGAAACTTATGAAAACCTCAGCCTGAAATCCTCCGCTCACAGCCAAGGTATTGCAGAAATAACAAGCACCCTAAGCTGTGACCTCAGCCACATTGACTTTACAACCACTACGAACCTATCAACCATGTATACCGCCAACGATCTTGTCGGACTCTTTTTAGAGGGAACCACTAACCTCGATGGTAGTGCGGCCGTCGCGCTGAGTGATGGACTTGATTCGCTCGACTGGCTCGATGTCACCGGCCTTTGAACCACTTTTGATATGGCTACACAAAACGCGTTGCAAGCTTGGGACGCCCTCCCCCGACAACTGGCAAGCTGGCACCTCCTCCACCGTCGTCCCTCACCCTATTCTTCGCATTGACTCTGCTGCTGTTTTTGAAAAGAAAACAATAAAGAAAAAAATACCCAGACATGAGCAAGAAAAAGACCTTTCAAATGCACCATGAGTCACATTCACCACCATTTGCACCAATTGTGGTCATTTAAAGCCTTCCGACAACAAGAGAAGGCCAGACAGTCAATTCACAAGATCACCATAACCCCTTGAAAAACAAGCACTTAAAACAAAAAGGCCGCCAGCAATCACTAGCGGCCTGAAAATCTAAAATAGGCCCGGAAGGATTCGAACCTCCAACCAAGGGATTATGAGTCCCCTGCTCTAACCATTGAGCTACGGGCCCGGGATGGGTAATTGAATTTACTGTCTGCAAGGGTTGGCGTCAAGATGGGGGGGTCTGACTTTGAGGCGATACTATATATAACGTGTCTTCACTATATATTAGGTGCCTTCGAACAGGGCGGAGCCGATGCGGACGAGGGTGGCGCCTTCATGGATGGCTTGTTCGAAATCGCCGCTCATGCCCATCGAAAGTTCGGTGAGACTAACACGGCCGGACCAGGCGGCGGTCAGGTGGTCGCGAAATTCGCGGAGGGTGGCGAAGTTACGCCGGGCCACGGCCGGGCCGCCGGTCAGTGAGGCCATGCCCATCAGGCCGCGGATCTCGACGTGTGGATACGCGTCGAGCTGCTCGATCACTTGATCCATATCTTCTGGCAAGAAGCCGCTTTTGGTCGCGTCGCCCGAGATGTTGATCTCCAGCAGGCCATTGGTCGTCTGATCGAGCTCGCCGGAGATACGGTTGACCGCGTCGAGGAGACGGAGACTGTCGATCGATTCGAGCATCGCGATCACCGGCAGGACACGACGAATTTTGTTTCGTTGAAGCTGGCCGATCATGTGCCAGTGGACCGGTTCGTCGGCGAGCTTTTCGGCTTTGGGGACGAGGTGTTGGGGGCGACTCTCGCCCAAGAGCTGGCATCCGGCGCGGATGACGGCGCGAGTTTGTTCAGCGTCGACATACTTCGTGACCGCGACGAGCCGGACCGATTCAGGCGAGCGGCCTGCCTCTCGGGCAGCATCGGCGATACGACCTTGGACGTCGGCAACGTTTTGTCGAATGATTTCCTGTAAATCGGACATGAAGAAAGTTTGAAGGATGAAGTTTGAAGCGTGAAGGTACAAATAGCTCACTTCAAACTAATTTAGCCCGAGGAGCTTCTTTATACAAGTACACAAGCTCCCCGGGCTATTGGACTCTTGAAAATTTCCGTCACCATTTCGCGACTTGAATCTTCGAATCTTTTTTGCTTTTCTTAGAGGGCGTTTCAAAACCTGCTTTGAAGACGAAAGCGAGGATTTTTGTTTTGCCGGCAAGGAGCAAAATCGCAGGCATATTGGGCGATATGGCGAGATTTTGCGACGAAGTCCGGTAAACAAAAAGACCGCTTGTAGTCCAAATTGAGGTTTTGAAATGTCCTCTAGGCAGATCGACGACGAACTACTGCCATACTTCCAACGGCAAGACCGGTAGCCAGTAACAGGCTCAGCATTCCCGGCTCGGGAACGTTACTGACGACGTATTGGACTTTATCCGCTTCGATACCGCCATTATGCGTTCCATTCGGGGCATACATTTTGATGCTCCGGATCGGACCGATGTTTTTGAGTCCGAAGAAACTATCGTCGCCCAAGTTGAACTCATAAGTGCCGTCATGATCCCTTACGGCTTCAACATAACCAAGAAGGGAACCCGTCGTGCCAAGTCCACTCCAGGCTTCAAACCTTACCAAGCCTGGCCCGATACCGAGATCGGTAAAGACAATCCCTACCTCCGAGACGGGCTGTTGAGTCAGAAAGTCGATCACGATCCCCGTGTCATCCCATCCCCAAAGTGGATACGGTGCCGAGCCGGCCGCATAATCACCGGCATCCCCGGTCCAAACTTGTCCGACAACAAGATCCAAATCGGTTGTTGGAGTAGAATCAAAACCTTCAACCAAGGGTGTCGTAGAGAAGAAACCTGATGGCGTTGCGCCATCTCCTTCGGGAGTTACAACACTCTCGGCATGCACGGCCGGTACCAAATAAATTAAAATCGCTACAACACAAAACGTGCATATCCAGCGACATGTTCGATTCGTCGAGATCTTTTCACGCTTGGAAAAACTAAACACTTGTCGCTCCATTTTTCTCACCCTTTCTTTTCGACAGTTGCATATATCGAAACAGAAACCGTCATTCGTTAATATTATCCATGCCTTCAGAAAGAACACAAAAAAGCAAACGAGTTTACACCTACAATTAAGCTATACGAGATCTCTTATTTTATTTCCTCTATAATGGAAAAGACAGGCCAATCTCGATAATTTTTTATCTAAAGTCCCAAAAATTTACGAGACATCTTTATAACCCCCTCCAGAGCAGGGAGACCTGCGGGAATCTTCAAACCAAACTGCCTAGAGATTTCAGAGTTGCTTCATAAAGCTTTAAACTTCGCGCCAATCGACTTGGTGGGGAAGGCGATCGGTTCGGGCGGCCATGGCAGCGACTTTGCCGACGGCTTCGCCCATCGGGACGGCGTTGCCGGTGACACGGTAGCTGGCATGGGCAATGAAATCGCCACTGATACAGCGGCCGGCCATGAGCAGGCCATCGACATCGCGGGCGATCAGCGAGCGGAGCGGGATGTCGTAGGGCATCACCTTGACGCCTTCGTTCGAGAAACCGCCGCCGGCATGGTCCGGGTCGAGAGCATGGACATCGACGGCAAAGCGAGCGTGACAGACCGCATCTTTGAAACGGGCACCACGAACCAGGTCTTTTTTGGTGAGCGTATATCGGCCGTGGATTCGCCGGGCCTCACGAACGCCGATGTGCGAGCTGGTATCGAGCAGTTGGATATCCTTCCAAATGCCACCGAGCTTTCGCAGGGCGTTGACGATCTTGTGGACCTCGGCCCGAGCGGCGATGGTCGCGTCGGTTACTTGCTGGGCGTCGATGCCCGAGGCTCCGTACTGGTGGTTGGCCATCATGGCGAAATGATCATCGCGGATACAGAAGAGGGTCGGCTTTTGATAGGACGGTGAGACTCCGGCCCGTTGCAGTTCTTCGAGGAACGCCGCTTTGGACACCCCGGAAGAAACCTTACCGCCGCGGACGAACTTGCGTTTGTTGAGTGATTTATAATGGATACCGCCGAGCAGCCCGATCATGCTCATTGGCTGGGTCTTGCCGGTGACGGGGTGGCCGAAATCGAAACTGCAGCCGGCCCGTGCGGCCAGATCGCCATCGCCGGTCGTGTCGATGAACGCGTCGGCGGCGAACGCTTGGCGGCCGGACTTGTTTTCGACGATGACATGGGTTAGTCGACGCCCGTCTTTCACCGCGCCGACCACTCGGCTGTGATAAAGTGGTTTGACATTGGCTTCACGGCACATGTTTTCGAGGACGAACTTCATCGCCTCGACATCGAAGTAATCGGGCTTGATCTGGGCATCGGTTTTGGCGAGGTTCGCCATGATCTCCTTGACGAGGCCTTCCTTGTCAGTCCGATCGAGGATCAGGTTGACCATGGCAGCCGTCCAGACGCCGCCGAGCGAGCCTTGGAGCTCGATGAGCCGAACGTTGGCTCCTTTGCGCCCGGCCGCGATACCTGCCGGCCCACCACCGCAAACAACCACGTCGTTCTTTTCGACGACCGGAACATCGACGGCCGGTTCGTGGACCATATTCGGACTGGCATTTTCAGAGGCGTAACTACTGAGCGTACGACCGGCGACCGAGACGAACGTCCCCACCGCACCGGCTTTCAAGAATTCCCTGCGTTTCATGATGCGTGTGCTTAGCTACCTTTTCACGGAGATAAATTGGCGGAAGCCTCAAAATAAGTATCTGTCTATTATACCCTCGCAGAAATCGTGCGTCTAGCGAGTGAGGTAGCCCGGGAAGTGTTAGTGTGGCAAGAGGTTAGGGAGATAGACGCATTCGATCCGCACCTCTGCTTCGCAAAGGTGCGGCTTGGAAGAGAAATAGAAAGTGTTATAGCGTGGCGTTTAAAAAACCAATCCTGGGAACTTTGGGGCTATTAACTAGCTGTGCTCCCGTTTCGATTCCCTTCTTGAATGAAATTGGCCACGTAAGTAAAATAAAATTGGCTAAGTAAAATGTCCATCCAGACGCCTGGCGGCGTAGCCGAGCGTAGGTGAACTGGGAAATGTCGAATGAAAGTAAAATGAAAATCAAAATACTGATCACGATCCAAATATTTACTTTGCTGTTTCTGGTATCATGCAAACGTCATGATGATTCAAATCTAAGAACACCTGACAAAGCGGATCCGACTGAGGCTACAAATTCATCTGAAGCTAAGAATACTATTATTGACCCTCAGTTTAACAAAGTTATAGGGCCGATCAACGGAAGGCCGGGATTTTTAGAAAAAACCTCGAATCGCGATGACTTTAAAAACCTGACTACCAATAACCAACCGGCAGCACAATGGATGTCGGGGAAGTGGGGTATCGGCTGGAGAATCAGGGCGGGTAACAGTAGGTGGGTAAAAAACTGCAAGGTTGATCGTCTGGTCAAACAAATTCAGAGCATCTCGGGCGTGTCCTATGTTTTGTTCAATCTGTCAGCAGGTGCATCAGGAGATCGTTACTTAGCACCTCATTCCGTATTGTCCGAGATCAACCCCCAATCTTGTCCCAGTAGAGATCTATTTGGAGAACTGGCAACCGCTTTTCAAGCTGCTGGATACAAGGTGATAGCATACATGGCTACAGAAGGGCCAGCAAAGCTTCATCATGGAAAAAAGAATGCTTTCGATTGGAATGGACAAACCTCTTCTCCCTCTGTTGACAATTGGATAGCCTGGGTGAAGGAACATTATGGCTCAAGTGATGAACCCACGCTAAAAAAAGCATACGCCGAAGTGATTGTAGGGGAATTTGCCCGTCGCTATGGAACAAAGATCGATGGCTGGTGGTTTGATCATGCATCCTTTGGCAATATTGACCTGATACACCGAGAAATTACCAAGGCTAATCCAAAAGCAATTCTTACCTTCAATCGAGGTAAATTGGGAGCTACTTTAAATAACAATCCGGATTACGAAGACTATACATTTGGTCACCCTACCCCGTTAAGAAGAGTACCGGCCAATTCGCAAAGAAACTTTCGCATGGTTACCGCCATAGAAGCTTCCGCAAATGGCTTTATCATTAAGGACGGGAAACCAAGCTTAGGTCATATGTTCATGCCGATGTGTGATAGGTGGAATAAGGGCAAATCTATCGTATGGTCAGAGGAACAAGCGGTTGATTGGATGCGACGGGTATTGAAGGCAGGAGGAGCCTGGACCTGGAATGTACCATTTGATCACACTCGCTCAGTACTTAGACAGGACAGTGTCGATTTTGCAAAACGTGTCGGTTCGCAGCTTCCCTAGGATGCTGACACATGCCACTTAGTGTCCAGCCGGTTCGCCCCCTCTTCCACGTAATTGTTAGCATGCCTTTTCATTGAACGCCTCCTTAATTGGTCCCATCTCTGCAATATTTGCATTCAATAACGCGATAAGTTTCTCTTGATCTGCTCTCACGATCGCTGTAATTGTGGGCAAATACACGACGTTATCCAGTATACATGCGGCGTTTACAGGATGGGGTTTCCTGTTTGATGCTGTAATCAGTGTTTGGCTGTGTTTCGCTTGAGTAGAGTCGAATCCGTTCTGTAAAAGTTTGTTTTGCAAACGCTTCGGCTCATTCGTGAGCAGAGGAAGAACCCAAAAAGAATGATACCGCGCATTCAGTGACGGTATCATGATGGCGTCTCCTAACTTCTCCAAGAATCGTCGGGTTTCTTGCTCCCGGAACTCAAATTTATGATCATCGTTCGCCTGAAGCCGCTTTCGTAAAAGAAAAAGCAAATGAAGAGGAGGTTGGAAACGGATTTGGGGGAGTAAGGGGCCATG
>JASFHG010000012.1:0-16866 GCA_050123355.1 Planctomycetia bacterium | reverse complement strand
GCCACGTTTTCTCTCACTCCCAATCGACGAGCAAGCTCGACGGCTAAGGTGCGTCTCGACGCACCCTACAATGTCACCATCAAAAGAATCGCCACGAAGGTCTGCGATCGACCATCCGTGGGCAAGAAAAATTTCGTGCCCGCGTCAGCGACCAACGGGAGCGGTTTCCCGCCCTGGTGCGTCAGCACCAAGAAAAACAATTGATTTGCGGAGGAGGCGGTCGACTTTGGTGCGGGGTGGTAGGGGCGGGGTTTTGGTGGAGGGGGAGTGGACGATATCGCGGCGTTGGCGATCGAGCAGCAGGGTGTTCATTTCGTCGCGGGTGATGGGCAGGTGGTATTTCTTGTCGGGGGTGACGCCCCATTTGTCTTCTTCCTTGGCGTCGGGGAAGCGGTGGATGTTTTCGCCGTTGGGGCGGTGGTAGGCGGAGGTGGTCAGCTTCAGGGCACTGTGACCGTGCTCCAGTGCGATGATGTTTTGTACACTTCCCTTGCCCCAAGTGCGCTCGCCCATGACGGTGGCACGGTTGTTATCTTGGAGGGCGGCGGCAACGATCTCCGCGGCACTGGCGGTGTAGTGGTTTACCAGGACGACGACGGGGATCGTCTCGAACGTACCTTCTTTTCTGGCGTCCCAAGAGCGTTTTTTCGTGCTTCGGCCTGCGATGCTGACGATGCGGCCTTTGGGGAGGAAGAGGTCCGAGACCTCGACGGCCGAGCTGAGCAGTCCGCCGGGGTTGAAGCGGAGGTCGAGGATGATGGCCCGGGCGCCGTTGTCGGTAAGTTGCTGGAGGACTTTGCGTAGTTCGTCGGGCGTGGTCCGACTGAATCCGGTGATGTGGACGTATCCGATCTTGTCGGCCCCTTCGAGGAAGTAGTTCCATTGCCCGTCCGGTTTCCGGCGATCACCTTGGACTGTTTCGACGACGATCCGGTGCCGTGTGACGGTGATGGTTTCGATCGCTCGGTTGTAGCGATGGACCACTTTCAGGGTTACGTCGGAGCCGATTTTTCCTTGCAGCATTTCAACGGCTGCGTCGAGCGAGAGGCCTTTGGTCGGTTTGCCGTCGATTTTCAAAATGTGGTCGCCGGCGAGGATGCCTGCCTTTTGGGCCGGAGTGTTGACCATCGGGCTAATGACCGTGAGTTGTCCGTTTTCCATGCCGACACGGATCCCGATGCCACCGAACTCGTGCTCGATAGCCGAGCAGAAGTCGCTCAGTTTTTCGGGGTTGATATAGGTCGAGTAGGGGTCGTCGAGTTTTCGGAGGACCCCTTCGATGGCCGCTTCGATAAGCTCGCGGCGGCTGATCCCCTTGACATAGTTTCGTTCAACCTGGTCGAGGGTTTCGACGAGCATCTGTTGCAGCTCGAATTCTTCGTCGACGCGAGCACGTGTTTTGGGGGAAGTGGCCGGGAGGGGCGGTACGTCCGAGACGCGAGAAGAGGGGGTTTGGCGGGCTTGGCCTTTACCGGGTGTGTTGACGTCGCCAGCGGCGACGCTTGCTTTTACGATGGGCGAATAAAAGAGAGTCCCCGCTATCCAGAAACCGACCAGAATGATGGCCCGGCGAAGATAAAAAATCGGGCATCGATAGTCGGGCATGGTGTCAATCCTTTTGTGTAGGTGTATGGCTTTGGGCGTTTTGAAAAATGTTGCGTTAGGCATAAATGTAACAAAACGCCACCCTTCTGCACAAAACCTCAAGCCGTTTTGTACAAGCCATGCAAACCATTTTTATCCGCAAGTCAACGTCGAGCGTTTACTTTGCGGAAATCGTGCAGGAAATCCGTCGTCCCTGTTGGTTGGGTGAACTTTCGACTTTGGCGACGTCTTCGAGCGATTCTAAGATTTCGTTGAGCACTTTTCGGCCTTCTTCAATATGAGCCATTTCGCGGCCGCGAAACTGGACCGTAATGAGGACCTTGTCTTTGTGCTTGAGGAAATCGCGCGCTCGGTTGACCTTGACCTCGATATCGTGCTTGCCGGTTTTGGGGCGGACACGAATTTCCTTGACCTTGGTTTGGTGAGAATGCGAGCGGTTTTGTCGCTTCTTTTGCTGGTACTTGTACTTGCCATAGTCGAGAATTCGACAGACAGGTGGCGTTTCGGTGGGTGCCACCTCGACGAGATCTAGCCCGGCGGACCGAGCTGCTTCCAAAGCTTCATCGACGGACAGGATTCCTAATTGATCACCGTCCGCGCTAACTACTCGAACTTGCGACGACCGAATTTGTTCGTTGATCCGTTCTTTTGACGGTGGTGCCGCAACCGATCGTGTTTTTGCCATGAACTCTCCATGAAAATGTGAAAGAAATTGGTGAACGGGCCTCATCCCCTCTCGAGAGCTCCCGGGCTCCGGATGATTTATGGCAGGACCATCAGGATTTTTTGCGACCGGGATACCGTTTTTCGAGAAGCGACGAAACCGCCTCGAATCTACCCAAGCATAGCTCGTAAGAAGTAGCTTCGGAGCCCCTCTTTCCATATACTGGGTAACCATCTATGAGTATTCCGAAAGCCCTAATCGGAGTCAACAGCATTATCCGAAAACTCTCCCAGGTTTCCATGAAAAGGGCGAGCTTTCAGCCCATTCGGGGGGAATTTTGAATGAACCAAAAGCCATCACTCCGCGGTGGGGTAGGTTTGACGTTCGTGCGATAAACGTCACAATTGGCACAAGCGGGCCGGAAAAGCGAAACCTGGGCGGACTCCCCGATCTGGCGGCAACAAAAAAACCCGGAGATGGCGATCCAACCTACTATATATTAAGGTTTTGGTAGGTACTGCCGCACCCGTGGGTTAGTGTCCCAGCCAATAGTATATCGGTTAAGGGAAAAACCAATTTTTTCAAATAACGATCACCCACCTATCCAAGGAGAATTTTCATGGCGACCGCACGAGCGAGGCACATTTTAGTCAAAACGGAAGAGGAATGTAACAAGCTGCTGGAAGAGATCGAGGGGGGTGCCGATTTCGGCACGGTGGCGGCCCAGCACTCGCTTTGTCCCTCGGGCAAGAACGGCGGCGATTTGGGCGAATTTGGCGAAGGCCAGATGGTCCCCGAGTTCGATAAGGTCGTCTTCTCCGGCGAGGTCGGCAAGGTCCACGGCCCGGTCCAGACCCAGTTCGGCTACCACCTGCTGGAAGTCACCAGCCGCAGTGAATAAGCAGGTTTCTCGATACCAAATTTCATAATATACAAGCCGAATGGGGGCCTGCTCGGTCCCCGTTTCGGCTTGGAGTCTATTGGGCCGCCACCGGTTCGTGGCGGTACCGTTTTCCCGAAATCTTTTCAAAAACGGCGGTTTAGCCCTTGCCGAAAATCCCCCTTTTTCAGGTTTGTAAAGTATAATACATTGTATATATAGGGTTTGGGACGACGCTCTCGCCGGCGAGGCCCCGTCCCGCCCCCGATGTCCCCAGACGTACGAAGCTACCCAAGCACCCCGATTATGTTGACCTATTTCAAACGATTTCGGATGGAAATTCCGCTGGAAGACGAGGATGCCCTTGCCGCGTCTTTGCCGGACGGCTATCATTTTGCTCCTTGGGATTCTCAACGGTTGGAGGATCATGCGTGGACCAAGTATCACTCGTTTTGTGACGAGATCGATGCAAATTTGTTCACCTGTTTCGGATCGCTCAGCGGATGCCGACGTTTGATGCGTGATATTACCTCGCGTCAGAGTTTCATTCCCGGGGCGACCTGGTTGGTCCTTTATCAGCCTGACGAAACCCTTGATCCGGAACCGTGCGGAACGATCCAAGGTATCGACGGCGGGCTGGGTTTCGGCTCGATCCAGAACGTCGGTGTCACGCCGCCCCATCGCGGGTTCGGTATCGGCGAAGCGATGGTGCGTCAAGCGATGCGTGGTTTTTACGAATATGGTCTCCATCGGGCGACGCTCGAGGTGACTGTCGATAATCGCGGTGCCGTTCGGCTTTATAAGCGGATCGGCTTCGAACCTGTCAAAACCGTTTACAAGCCGGCGGAAATTGTTTGCGTATAACCCCCCCTTTCCTCGCAAACGGTGGACGCGTGTCGACCTCTCGATTTCGGGAAGAACGACGCCTTGTAAAACTTGTTAAACCATCAACAACGAAGGACGCTCATGGGAATCATGCGATTTGATGTTACGACACCGGATCGCATTACGCCGGAGACCGTAAAAACAGGTTACATTACCGGTTTCGAGAGGATCCCGTGGCGAAGTGAAATTCGGTTGGTAGACAACCAGCTCCAAGTGGAACGCGACCTGGACGAATCGGGCTGCTTCCACATGCTCTGGCCGGTCGATCGGCATGGCTTGACGACGGTCTCTACCGGAAATCTCATCGAACGTGAACGTCCGTACCGTTTGCCGCTGGAGTTTGCTCGCGGAAAGATCGCCCAATTTCGCAACCAGATGTCCGATTGGCGTGCGATGGGATTGGAGATGCCGAAGAGTATCCAAGACAAAGCGGAGGAAGCGCAGGGTCGGTTCCGGACCGCGATCATTACGCAGGACAGCGACCCGGCTCAGTCCGCACAAGCGGCCGGTGAAGCGCTTAGTTTGATTCTCGACGCGGGCGTCTTGCTGACGGCCGTTTATGCCAACCGGACGATGATTGCCCGTCGTCGGCTCGAGTCGGAAAACACGTGCATGTTGGGTGTCGATCTCGGGATCGCGCCGCCTGCGAAACCGGCCTCGACGCAGATCCTCGATGCGTTCAATACGGCCAACATTTCGCTTTCGTGGCGAGAGATCGAGGCGGGCGAGAACCGTCGCGAGTGGGAAGTGTTCGACCGCCAGTTCGCCTGGTGCGAAGAAAACGGTCTCGACATTTGTGCAGGTCCTCTCTTTCAACTCGGCCCGGGCTGCACGCCCGACTGGCTTTGCCTCTTCGAGGACGATCCGGACGCGATGCGGTCGGCGATCAGCCAGTATGTCGAAGCGGCCGTCACTCGTTATCGGGGGCGGGTGCAGATGTGGGTCTGTTCAGGTCGCACGAACATGGATATCTACTCCTCGCTCAGCGAAGAGGAGCGGGTCCAGTTGACCGCGCACGTTGTCGAGCAGGTCGCATCGCTTGATCCCGAAACACCGCGTATCATCTCGTTCGACGCGCCGTGGGCCGAGTACGTTGGCAGCCGCGAGACCGATTTCCCGCCGCTCTACTTCGCCGATGCGTTGATCCGTAGCGGGCTGGGGATCTCGGGGATCATGCTCGAGATAAACTTCGGCTATCATCCGAACGGCACCTATCCTCGCGACCCGATCGACTTGAATCGTCTGATCGATCTTTGGGGTGGGCTCGGCGTGCCTTTGTACGTGAAGTTTTGTCTTCCGAGTCAGACAGGCCCGGACCCGAAATCGTATCACCAAACCAACGCCGTCCAGCCGGTTTGCTCGCCCGAAACACAGCGGATTTTGGCCAACCGCTACGTTTCCTTGCTGGTTGCCCGCGCGGTCGTGCATGGCGTGTTCTGGTCCCAGTTGCACGACTCCCAGCCGCACGACTATCCGCACGGCGGCCTCTTCGACTCGCTCGGCCGCCCCAAGCCGCTCGTCCGCTCCATCGCCGCGCTGCGGCAAGCGTTTTTCTAAAAGATTTGTAGGGTGCGTCGAGACGCACCTTCTGAAAAAACGTTTTTCCCAAAGGTGCGTCCAGACGCACCCTACTCAAGCTGCCGCTGCCGCTGCCGTTGGCGATTCGACCAGTAGGTTTCGAAGACGAGGATGGCGAGGACACCGATCAGGAAGAACTGCCAAAGGCCGACGCCCGAGCGGAGGAGCGAGAACGTGGCGGCCGGAGAGTCGTCGGCCGAGATGAGAAACAGCGGTGTTGTTTCGCCTACCTGTTTTTGAAGTGCCGCAAGGTCGAGGCTCGTATCGTCCAATTCGGCCGGGTTGAGATTCACGCAGAATACCCGCTGCGATTCTTCCGGTGTGCCGAGCGGCATCAAGGTATACACGCCGACCTGATAGGTGTCGTCATACTCGAAGGTCGACGCGTTGGAAGCAGCGTCGGACGGCTGCTTGACGGCCAGGCGGAGTTGTTCGCCGGAGGGTGGGCGAAGCTCGACGTGGTCGGCCGCGTCGAGTGCATCGAGCGACATGCGGAGCGGATGCCCGGCCAAGACACTCGTCGGAAGTCGGCGGCTGCTCGATAGATCGTGGACCAGTTGCACCCAAAACGGACGAAAGATCGGGCGGACCGGGAAGTTCGTCCAGTCGATCTGGACCGTCGTCCCGAGCCACCAAACGTGCCCTTCGCCCAAACCTCGCTCGCACAACAGTGTCTCGCCGTTATCGAGACGTGCCAGCGGGCGGGCATCGTTGCTGTCGATCCCCAGGTAGCGATAGACCAACACCGATTGGAACTGGGCCGGGTCTTTCGCGAAGTTGGCGGTCGACCGGGCCTCTTCGTTCAACTCGTTCAGATGCCAGCTATCCCGGTCGGGGTCCTGCTGGGCGTCGTGGCTGGCGGTGATCGTGCCGGGCAGGAGTTGGCCGCCGACCGCTTGGTTCATTTTATTATAAGCGTCCGGATCGACCTGGTTGCCCGCGATCCAGATCAGGTTTCCTCCGCCGGCCACATAGTCGGCCAGTCGCCGGGCGGTCGGCTCGTCGAGGGCCGGCAAGTTGACGCAAAAAATGGTCCGATACCCGCCGAGCGGCTCGCCGGTGAGGTCGGCCGCGTCGAGCCGGGTCACGCGGATGCCGAGCGAGCTGGTCTCGGTACCGCTTTTTTGTACCCCGAGCGCTCGGGTCAGATAAAATGTGTCGTCGAGGTGCGCGATCTCGTGCGGTTTGCTCTGGACGATCGCGATCGGGATGTCGCGGTTGATCGAGACGGCGAAGAACCGCTCGTCGTCGAGCTTCGACGCATCGTTGCCCGACAGTCGGATCTTGCCGCGATGCTCGCCGCTCGCTTCCACCTTGAACGTGAAGGCACAGTTCACTCGCTCGCCCGGCGGGACCTCGATCGCGGGGCTGGTGTCGAGTCGCAGCCCGTCGAGGTAGAGTTCGACGTGACGCTGGACCGCCGTGTCGGAGGTGTTGAAAAGTTCGGCCGTCACGATGAACGGGAACCGGGCGATCGGGACCATCGTCGTGGTGCGGATGTCGCTGATCGCGAGGTTCGGCGCGTTTTTCTCCGAGCGGCAATCGACCACCACGACCGGGATCGACGAGTTATCGGCCGGTTGTTCCCCGTCCGTCTCTTCTTCCAACTCGGGCCACGAGGCGGCCTGGCGATCGGTGATGAAGAAGATCGACTTGTTCGCCGCGTCCACCTCGTCGAGCATCTTTCGCGCCTGGTCCAGAGCGGTTCCCAGATCGGCCTTCTCGTAACTGAGCTTCGCCTCGGCGAGTAACTGGCGGATCGTCTCCTGCGTCGGGTCGAACTTGCCGGCCGATGGGAAAGCGGGACCGCCGGTCAGGATCAATGCCACACGGTCGCCGTCACGAAGCTCGCGGAGGATCTTGCCGGCCGCGTCGCGAGCACGCTCCCACCGGCTCGTCGTTCCGTCGCCGGTCCCCATTGTCGCCGAGTTGTCCAGCACGATCACCAGGGCTGTCTGTGCACGGTCGGACCAGAGTTGGCTCAGGCTCGTTATCGCCGGTTTGGCCAGCGCCAGTGCGATCAGGACGAGGGCGGCGATGCGAAGGATCAGCAGCAAGAGGTTGTGGATCCGCTTCCGACGCCGGGTCTGCTCGACGCTAAGCTGCAAGAATCGCAGCGTCGCAAAAGGCAACTCCTTTGCCCGACGGCGATTGATCAGGTGCAGAACCACGGGTATCACGCCCGCGACCACACCGGCCAGAAATAAGGGAGCCAGAAAACTCATATTTTTTGGTTGGTGCTACCGCACCAGGACAAAACCCGCTTCCGTTGGGCGGGCGGCAGGGCCGCCGACCGGACGAGCTACCGCTCGGTTAAAATAACCCGCTTCCGTTGGGCGCTGGTGCGTACTCAATTGTTGTAGGGTGCGTCGAGACGCACCTTCTGAAAAATCGTTTTATTGTATTTTTAGCCGCCGAGCTTGTTCGTCGCTTTTGGGTTGCTGCCGCCAAGCCGGAATTGGGACGTAGTCCCTATTCCGGATCCAAAATAGGGCACGCTTCGCGGCCCAATTTCGGCTTGGGACTATACTGAACACTTATTTCGTCATCCCGCGTTTGGCGATGTAGCGGGAGAGCATGAAATCGTATGGGGTCGACGTGTCGGCCGAGACGTAATCGATCCCGCACTCGGAGCAGGCACGCCGGTAACGATCGACGAACCGGCTGACCGCCTCGACGTACGCCTCGCGGATGAAGATCGGGTCGACCTCCATCTGGCGTTTGGTCTCCATGTCGCGGAAGACCGTCAGGTCGTCGAACGGGAACTCGAGCTCGGCCCGATCGAGGACGTGGAAGACGATCACCTCGTGACGCTGGTGGCGGAAGTGGTGCAGGGCACGGATCACCGCATCGGGGTCGTCGAACAGGTCGCTAATCAGAACGATGAGCGACCGGCGTTTGAATCGTTCGGCCATCCGGTGCAACGTGTCGGCGATGTTCGTCTCGCGGCCGACCGTCAGTTGATCGAGCTGCTCCATCATCAGGTGGAAGTGTCGCGGAGAGCTGCCTGCCGGGAGATCGAGCCCGACCTCGGTGTCGAACGACGTCAGCCCGACCTGGTCCTGCTGGCGGATCATCAGGTAGGCGAGGATCGCACTCAGATAGCAGCCGTACTGCAACTTGGTCAGCTCCGACGCGTGGTGGTAGCCCATCGACCCGCTCGCGTCCAACAAGATCCGCACCCGCATGTTCGTCTCTTCCTCGTACTGCTTGACGTAGAGCCGCTCGGTGCGGGCAAGCATCCGGTAGTCGAGGTGTCGCGGGTCGTCGCCCGGCGTATATTCACGATGCTCGGCGAACTCGACGCTGAACCCCTTGTAGGGACTGGCGTGCAGGCCGGTGATGAACCCCTCGACCACGCCACGCGCGATCATCGTCAGGTTCTTCACCCGGGCCAGGGCCGCCGGTTCGAGAAATTGATAGCCGTTCATGATGGGTACGTATAAATCGGTTAGCAGCAGTGTTTATGGGAAAAGGGGACTGGCTCCATTTGCCCGAAGGACCCGCAGGGTGCGCAGCACAAATGGTGCCTGTCCCCTTTTTCCTGCTAACTTCCATTATAACCACCGGCCGGTGTTTCCGATAGATGGAAACCTCCCCCTTTGGCGGCCCGGCTATTCTGGATCGGCGTAGAGGTCGAGTTTTAACGCGAAAACGGCGTCATTGGCGTCAGTCGATTTTTTCGCCGAACCGCCGACCAGCTCCTTCGAGATAGCTATCTGGTCCGCCTCGCTCCACGATTCTTCTGCGAAGACGGCATCCACCGACTGCGTCCCCGGCATCCTGTACGCCCGATGTGCCACCGCCGGACGGGCCGCCACCGTGGCAACCTCCGCGACGCTCGGCCGCTCGAACCGAATCGTTTGCTCTTGTTCAGGCTCCGGTTCCTCCATCACTCCAGAAACCGCAACAATGTTGCTGCTCGCCCCAGCCTGCCAGTTGCCGGCGAGGATCGTCGCGTCCGATGCGTCGACCTTGCCGTCGTGATTGAAATCGCCCATCGTCCAAGTCGCCGGGCTGGCCTGCCAGTTGCCTGCCAGAATCGTCGCGTCCGACGCATCGACCGCCTGGTCGCCATTTGCGTCCCCCGCGATCAGCGGAATCGAGTCATACTCATACGCCCCAATATCCACCGTCCCATTATGCCTCCGATAATTCCCCGCCAGATCCGTAATCACCCCACTCGGCACCAACGCGTTATCGCCCGCATCAATCACCGGCGACCCGTCCAGCGGATAGCCGTTCTCATCGAGCATCGGATCGTAACCCACCAGATTGCCATCGACTCCATCGATAAACACCGATGACCCAGGGCCGATCAGGTTATAGGAACCGGTAATTATTGCGGAGCTAGAGCCAGAAATATCGGATCCTCCATAATTGTAGCTAATAATCGTATTGTTTATTACTACATTAGATTCATTGTAATAAATGCCAGCGCCATTACCGGCCTGGTTCTTAAAGAATGTAGAGTTGGTAATTGTCAGGTCAGTATAGCCACCCCCAATTCCACCCGCTATATCGGCTGTATTATATAGAAACGTTGAATTGACAACGTTAGCCACTGCGTTACCGGCTGTAACAATTCCTCCACCACCTCCCGGTACATAGCCAGTACCTGCAGTATTATACAAGAACGTTGAGTCCATTACCGACAGATTACCCGTCTCATGATAGATGGCACCACCGTCTTTAGTTGCCGAGTTGCTGTCAAACATGACATTGGTAACATTAAGATTGGCGAGGCTGTGAATAGCACCGCCATCTTGGGCCTTGCCATGGGCGAGCTTTAAATCGGCAATCGTCGATTCGCCTGTGGTAACTTCAAAGATTCCGACTTGATCATTCCCGTCGATCGCGAGAAGAGATGATCCTAGACCGATAATGTGGACGTCCATGAGCGAAAGGCTACTGTTCAGAGAAATCGTGCGGTAGGCCAAATCCCCGGAGAAGAGGATCTGGGAAGCTCCCAAGTCATACAGAGCTTCACGGAGACTGATGTCGTCGTCGGCCAAATTACCGTCCTGTTCATCTTCGGCCGTTGTCACAACGGCGGTCTGCGGTGTAACGACCGCGAGATACACTTCGGTTACGTTGGAAGCGAGTGTGCCATTGACGGCCTGATAGGAAAACGTATCGGTTCCCCAATATCCGACGGCGGGCGTATAAGTAAAGGTCCCGTCCGGATGAGTCGCCAAGGTTCCGTGTTTCGGACGGGCAACAATTTGAACCGCCAGAGGATCTCCCGTAGCAGATTCATCATTTTCCAGGAGGTCCGAGGCATCAAAGCCGAACGAATTATTTTGCTCCACAACAAAAGAATCGCTATGAGCAATCGGTACACCGGGCGGTTGAGATTCGACCGCACCGATATCCAAGGTTCCCAAATAACGCGGGAGGCCACGCTGATCCAGCAGCAGAGGGAATCCTTCCGGGTCGAATGCAAAATCAGCGTTTCCCGCATCAAGTGCCGGGCTGCCCGGCAAAGGCTCCATGGTAAGCGTCGGGCCACCGTTGTCCTGCAGCGGCCCCAGCATCGGATCGATCGGTTCTTCGGTCGTTCCCACAATGTTGCCATCAACCCCATTGATTAGCGACTGACCGTCGCCATTCCCGATCAGATTGTGAGCACCAGTCATGGAGCTACTAGTTATGTCTAGGCTTCCATAGTTACTTGTATTGCCCGCAATAATCGAATTGTTGATTGTAAGGGATCCGCGATTATTGTAAATGCCACCGCCTGTTCCAAAAGAGATGTTACCGAAGAGTGTTGAGTTGGTAATGGTGAGTTCAGATTCTTGGTTATAAATCCCACCCCCTCCAATTTGGCCAGCTTCATTGCCTGAGAACGTTGAATTCGTAATAGTTGTCACAGAGGATGGGGAAGCAACGATTCCGCCGCCCCCGATCCCTGCGTCGTTATCTGCGAAAGTCGATCCAGTTACGGTCAAGATGCCGCCCAAATTGGCAATGGCACCACCAGCGCTGCCTGCCGAGTTGTTCGAAAACATGGAGTCAACAACGACAAGGATGTTATTGCTGCTAATCGCACCGCCAATGTCGCCGGTATTATTAGAAAAAATCGAATCGGTTACAGTCAATATGCCGTCGTTATTGTAAATCGCACCAGACGAGTTATTTGTAAATATGGAATCTGAAATGGTCAGATGGCTGTCGTTATAAATTCCGCCACCGCTAGACGCCGATCCTCCAGTAATGCCGAGATTTGCCAAGGCGACCTCACTTTCATTGCCGGCAACAATCGTGAACACTCGGCTTTGGCCATTTGCGTCGACTGTCAAGGCACTCAGAGACGATGCGTCAATCGTAACCGGCTTGTCAATCAGCAGTGACGCTCCCGAAAGTGTGATGGTCGATCCGTCTAAAAGGGCATCAAAAGTAATGGTAGTTCCTGGGGTATTAGGATCTGCGTAAAAAATTGCTTCCCGAAGGGTAATTTGACCGTCGTATAGGTCAAAATCGTCGCTGTTGGTCGTTACGATCAGTGACGGAGCTTCACGACCGGGAGCTATTGTGCCTTGAAACTCAAACGCGCCACAATCTACCGTGGTGTCATGAATTCGAGCATTTCCGTCCGCATCCACCGCCAGGGGATTGCCGTTTTGGTCGACGGCCAAATCGTTATTGCCATAATTGATCGCGGGGCTGGTTGCTTGAAGTCGATAATCGCCATTTACAGGGTCGACGAATTGAGGATTGATACCGATCAAACTACTGGGCATAGGCAAAACATTCTTCCCGTCCAGCTCTCCGCCTATATTTTGCGAGACGATAGAGTTGTTGATTGTGAGTGTATCGTTAGTAGTGTAAATTCCGCCCGCATTATCGGCCATGTTACCGGTAATCGTGGAATTCGTGATAACCATCTCACTGCTATTGTACAAACCACCTCCGGTAACGGCCGAGTTCTCCACAAGAATCGAGTTAAGGATAGTAATGTTGCTGTCGCTATAGATGCCGCCACCCCTATTGCTCGCCAAGTTATTTGTAAGCATGGAATTGTTAACTACCAGGACACCATTATTATAAATTCCAGCGCCGCGTATTCGTTCGGGATGACTGCTGTCGTAAACGCCATCCGCGTTACCGGCGGTGATCGTAAGACCGTCGATTACCGCTTCTTCAATACCGGCACCGCAGTAGACGACTGTGTACGCATTGTCGGCTGTGTCATCGATCACACCGAGGTCGCCGGAGAGGGTGGTTACATGGGTTTCTAGGTCACGCTCTTCGGTCGTCGTTTCGGTGCCGGTAAAGCCGCCGTAGAGGGCAACACCGTCGACCAGCGAAAAACTGGCCGAGCGGGCGTCGCCGGGTTCGAGTTCGGTGCTGGGGTAGTAGGTTCCTTCGGCGATCCAGATTTGGGTGACGTCGTTGGTCGTGTCGCCATCGGTGTTGAAGGCGGCGGCCTGGGCCAGGGCGTCTTGGAGGTCATCATACGCGGTGGCCCAACTGAAGCCGTTGCCGCCGGAGGGTGCGTCTGCATCAACCAGCAGCGTGCCCGGGATGGTCACTCCGGAAACCGCA
This sequence comes from Planctomycetia bacterium, assembly GCA_050123355.1. Taxonomy (GTDB): domain Bacteria; phylum Planctomycetota; class Planctomycetia; order Pirellulales; family Thermoguttaceae; genus JASFHG01. The sequence continues at coordinate 3,706 of JASFHG010000012.1, read as the reverse complement.
ACCGTACTGCTGCTCGTTTCCGTCTGCCAGTTTCCGGCGAGGATCGTCGCGTCCGATGCGTCGACCTTGCCGTCGTGATTAAAATCGCCCATCGTCCAAGTCGCCGGGCTGGCTTGCCAGTTGCCTGCCAGAATCGTCGCGTCCGACGCATCGACCGCCTGATCCCCGTTCGCATCCCCCGCGATCAGCGGAATCGAGTCATACTCATACGCCCCAATATCCACCGTCCCATTATGCCTCCGATAATTCCCCGCCAGATCCGTAATCACGCCACTCGGCACCAACGCATTACTCCCCGCATCAATCACCGGCGAGGAGGCCAGTGGATAACCACTTTCTTTGAGCATCGGGTCGATCGGTGCCGCGGTGGTGCCGACCATGTTTCCGTCGACGCCGTCGACCAAGCCCGACTGGCCGGTCCCGTCGCCGATCAGGTTATGCGATCCGGTTACCGTGCTGCCGGAATCACTTGCGATATCGTTATCGTTGTTTTCATTTGCCAAGATCGAGTTATGGATTATTGCAGTAGCGTTGGAAACGTTATGAATTCCACACCCGCCGGGGGCCGTATTGGAGATGATTGTCGAATTGACGACCGTCAACGTTCCTTCATTGTTTTCTATCCCGCCGCCTTCACCGCCAAAAGCCGAACTATCGATAGCCTCGTTTCCGGTAATCAAGGTGTTCGTTACGGTCAAGGTCCCTTGATGGTTTTCTACACCGCCTCCTACATAGGCCCAATTGTTGATGATTTTCGAATCGACAATAGTCATGGTACCGTCATTGTTGCGGATTCCGCCACCATATTCGGCCGAGTTATAGAAAGCGGAGGAATCCGTAATCGTACAATCACCTCCCTCATTGGCAATTCCACCTCCTAGGCCGGCGGTATTCCGGTGGAAGGAGGAATTGGTAACCATGAGCATACCATTGCTATAAATTGCTCCCCCGTCTTGTACCGCAAAGTTGTCAACAAAATCTGAATTAATGGTGGTGGCAGTGTCTTCACAATAGATTGCACCACCAGATTCACCAGCCGAGTTAGTGGCCATTTCGGTGCGGGTAATGGCTAGTGTACCAGAGGAGCTGAATATTCCACCACCAGATTTATTTGCTGTATTGTCGTCGATATACGCTCTTGTGATGGTTAGTGTGCCGGAGAGGTTGTATATTCCACCACCTTCATCACTCTGGTTGTTTATGATATCAACGCCGGAAAGGTCTACCGTACCATTTTCTCCAAAACTAGCGATGGCACCACCAGGAGATTCGTGTGCATTATTTTCCGAAAACCGTGAATCGGTAATTATGACACTGCCATTGTCGTTATAAATTCCACCACCACCATAATTCGGATAAGAATAAAACGCAGCAGCCAAATTGCTCGCAAAGATCGAGTTATTGATCGTCAATGCGCCGAGATTATAAATGGCCCCGCCGCCTCGTGCTGCCGCGTTATTCGAGAAAACGACATCCTCTACGACCAAATTTGCACTATTGTAGATTGCACCACCATCCAAAGTGCGAGAGTTTTGGATCGTCAGGCCGGAAATCACATTATCGCCCTGAGTTACATCGAAAATCCTTTCAGTAAAATAGGGGCCATTGGGATTGGGAATTGGAATCGAGGTAGTGAAACTTCCGTCAAGCGTAAGACGGGACGAACCGAAGCCAACGACTTGAACTCCGGACAGGAGCAGGTTTTCATGCACAAAGATCGTTTCGTCCAGTAAATCAGTCGAGAACTGGACCCGCGTCGCATTTAAGTCGATAATCGCTTCACTGAGGCTAATGTCCTCGGGCGACAAGTCACCATTCTGCACGTCCTCTGCAGCAGTAACCACGACACTCTCCGGAGAAATCACCGAAAAGACCACTTCGGCCTCATTCGAATTGTAGAAAATCATGTTTATCGCAACATAGGTAAAGGTGTCGATCCCCCAGAAACCCGGCTCGGGCGTATAGGTAAAGGTTCCATCCGGATTGTTTACAAGAGTGCCATGTTGAGGCTGGCTCATAAGCTGCATGCCCAAATCGCTTCCGGTATTACAAAAATCATTCCCCAAGAGGTCCGATTGTTCAAAAGTGAGTGCACTGTCTTGATCCAAAGTCAAAGCGTCATCGTAGGCAACCGGTATGCCCATTGGTTGACTCTCGACTGCTCCGATATCGACCGTTCCAAACTGTCGCAGGTAATATCGTTGATCCGTTAACAGTGAATGGCCTTCCGGGTCGACGGCCAGTTCGTTGTCGCCGGCATCAATCGCGGGGCTTCCGGAGAGCGGTTCCATGGTCCATGTCGGGCCGCCATTGTCTTGCAGCGGTCCGAGCATCGGGTCGATCGGCGCGGCCACGGTCCCCACCTGGTTGCCGTTGTCGCCATCGACGAGGCCCGTCTCGCCGGTCCCGTCACCGATCAGGTTATGGGAGCCGGTGAAGTCACCGGCCAAATCTTCGGAATTGCTATCGGCGCTGGTATTGTTCGCCACGATCGTGTTCTGGAGGGTTGGTGTCGAAAGGACATTCTCGCTATAGATCCCGCCGCCTATCGTGTCTCCCGAGTTGCCGGCAATGGTAGAGTTCGTTACTTTCAAAAGATGGTATTGAAATTCATTAAGCTCACCGTATCCGGTAACTTTGTGACAAATTCCGCCTCCACTGTTGTTGGCATAGTTGTCGGAAATCGTGGAATTGGTAACCGTGAGCTGGCCGTTGTAGTTGCAAATTCCGCCGCCGCCAAAGTTATAATAGACATATTTGGAAATGGCCGAGTTGCCTGAGATCGTCGAATTCGCAACCGTCACCTTGCCATCGCTGCTGTAAATCCCTGCACCGTAAAGATGTGTTTCATTGTTGGTAATAGTGGAATCGGTTACGGTCAATTCACTCTTGGTGTTATATATGGCACCGCCATAGTCTTCGGTAAAGTTTTCCGAGAACAGGGAATTTATAATTACCGCTGTGGAATGATCGGCCGTGTAAATTGCCCCACCTTTGGCACGTTGCGTTCCTAGAGCTTGATTATTTGTAAATGTCGAGTCGTGGACCGTCAGATCGCTATATGCATAATTGTAAATTGCACCACCGTCGGCATGGGCAGTGTTTCCGGAAAAGGTCGAGCCGGTCACGGTGAATGTACTGTCACCTCTTTTGTAAATCGCACCACCATTGGTATCGGCAACGTTGTCGGAGAAGGTCGAATCGGTCACGGTCAATGGGCTGTTACCAGGGTGGTTGATTGCGCCACCACTACCACCAGTGGAGTTTGTTGAAAAAGTGGTATTTGTAATTACAAGTGGGCTGTCGCTGGCGATTCCACCACCGTCATTACTCGCAGTATTGCCTGAGAATACCGAGTCAGAAATAATTACAAAATCGTTGTTTCCGCTCCGAATTCCACCGCCACGAGAAGAAGTGGTATTTTCTGAGAATAAAGAGTCGATAACGGTCAGGCTGCCTTGTTCGGTGAAAATGCCACCTCCTCCTGCATCGCCGGTGGAGTTATTGCTGAAAGTCGAGTTGATTACCGTTAAATCGCCCATATAGCTTGCGATAGCGCCACCCCCAACGTCACTAGAGTTGTTCGAAAAGCTCGATCCTGTTATCGTCATGGTGCCTTGGTCGTTGAAAATATTCATGCCGCTAGACGTCACAGTATTTTCTGAAAACGTGGAATCGGTAATCGTCAAAACACCTTGATTGTTTA
>JASFHG010000011.1:0-17150 GCA_050123355.1 Planctomycetia bacterium | reverse complement strand
ACCAAAATCGATTATTGCCGACAAAACCATGTACCGCTTGCACTTCGTACGAATTATGATAAATCTATTCGATTTTATACCACCCAACCGTTTGGTATATTACAGCTTGCCGAAGAACAAAACTACACCATAGCCGCATCCAGCCTCCCCCATGAGTGCTCCTTTGCCATGACCAAAGCCATCGAGAAAACTTGGTACGACTATCCGCAATACTACGACATGGTATTCCGGGACGAGACCGCCGAAGAAGCCAACTTCATCGAAGCGGCGTGCCGGAAATATGCGGATCGGTCGTGCCGGCGGCTTTTCGAACCGGCTTGCGGGTCGGGCCGCCTGGTGGCCGAGATGGCCAAGCGTGGGTACGACGTGACCGGGCTCGACCTGAACGAAAAATCACTTGCCTATCTGCGGCGGCGTCTGAAGCGGCGAGGGTTACATGCCCATCTGGTCCGTGACGATATGACCCGATTCATGCTGCAAGAGAAGGCGGACGCGGCCTATAGCATGGTCAACTCGTTCCGCTATCTCTTAACGGAAGAGGATGCCCGATCGCACTTGAAGTGTATCGCTCGATCGCTACAGCCCGGGGGGCTTTACCTGATCGCGATGCATCTTCTCCCGCTCGACGCAGACGAAGAATGTACCGAGCGGTGGACCGCCCGGCACGGTGCGACCCGAGTCACCGCGACGCTTCGTGTTGTCGAAACCGACCGGCCGAACCGCCGTGAAACGCTCCAGATCAACCTGCTCGTTCGTCGTCACGGCGAAGAGTTCATGCGTCTGCGGCACCGGTTCCAGTTCCGCATGTACACGGCCGACCAATTCCGAGAGCTTTTGGCCTCCGTCCCCGAGTTCGAGCTGTGCGACGTCTTCGACTTCTGGTACGAGCTGGATTATCCCATGGAGCTAAACGACGAGCTGGGAGACGCAGCCTTTGTGCTGCGGAAAAAAGATCCCCGCGTTTGAAAACGCGGGGCGTTATAAAAGCATCTCCCAACGCCCCGCATTTTCAAATGCGGGGATCTCTTTGAGTTATCTACTACTGCGTCACCGTGTTGATGTCGTGATGCTGTGCATGCTGGATCGGCAAGGAACCACGATAAACGGCCGGTTCATCGGTGCCGTCGCCGTCGAAGTCACCCGTGATCGGCATGTCACCATTCTCGCCAAGCTCGAAGACCTTGTCCTGAGCGTCGATCTCATGGTTACCGTTGCTATCGACCAGCCACTGACCGTCACGGTAGACGCCGATCTCGTCAATACCGTCGCCGTTGAAGTCGCCGACAACCGGGATATCGTTTCGCTTGCCGAACGGGATGAACTGGTCGTTTTCGCTCCAGCGTCCGTTACCGTCGACGTCGAGATACCAATTTCCTCCACGGAAAACGCCGATCGTCGCGATACCATCGCCGTTGAAGTCGCCCGCCACGGCTCGGTCGCCCGCCATACCGAATCGGAACACATGGTCGATCAGATCTTTCCGGATACCGCCCTGAGCGGTCCGTTTCATCTTACGGAGTTTTTCGGGTGCATCTTCCGGCTCAGGCGGCAGGTTCTTGAACCGTCCGACCGGCTCGTTTTCGACTGTCGGCAAACCAGGCTCGGCATGGATCGCTCGAGGATCTTTCTTCCAGGCATGGCCGAAGATACCGACATCCGTCTTTCCATCCCCGTCCCAGTCGCCCGTAACAGGCTGGTCGCCATCGTCACCGAGCCGGATCCAGAGATCGTCCTTGTCCCAGATCCCGTTTCCGTTGAGATCAAGGAACCAGTACCCGGCGATAAAAACACCGACCTGATCCTGACCATCTCCGTCCCAGTCGCCCGTGACCGGTATGGAGTTCTCAAGGCCGAAGATCGTTTCGAAATCAATCTCCCCTTGGTTGTTGGCGATCAACCATTGGGACCGGTCGAGCTTCTTGCCGGACCAGGAAACCGGGTTGAAGTAGGGGTTCACGTCATTGACCGATGCGACCAAAATGGCATCCAACGCCCGACGCGGCTGACCACCGTCGATCACGCTGAGGTGCCAGGTATGATCGATCGCCAAACCACCACCGCTAAATGACGAAAGCACTTCACGGTAGGCCGGTTGATACTTCGGCATGGGCACGGGAGCCGGCGAGGACATCGGCATAGGCTTATGCACCACCACTTCCGGATTGGGTTCCTTCGGCGTCGGTGGTGGGATAAACGGCTCGCGCTGGACACGAATTTCGCTGAAGTTGTACGACTTCGCCTCCTGACCGGGCTTAATGACGATCTGGATAATCGCGTCATCCTTCGGGTCGACCGCCAAGATACTGAGCGTCGCAGGGCTCAGGTTATCTTTCACGTTCACTGCGATACCGCCCGCCGTACCCGGGGTGTCGATACTGTCGATGTATCCATCCGGATGTTCCTGCAAGACGGTATAAACGCCCGGCATAAGGCCGGTGAATTCATAGTAGCCATTGGAGTCCGTGGTCGTCGTGATCGGGTTGCCCAAGTTGTCCAAGAGCGCGACGCCCGAACCATCGCCAAGGACCATGACCACGCCACTGATCGGCGTGTCCGAGGCATTTTTGACCCCATCCCGAATATCGGCCGGATCGGGGATCGGATCGTCCATGCCGAGCGTGACGATCGGACCATCTTGGAAGACATAGCCCGAAATGGTCGCCAACTCCAACTCCGTAAAGTCGTAGCCGGTCCCATGGCTGCCGGGCGGGACCTCGATCTGGCTGATCTTGTCGTTGGTCACGGTTCCGCCAAGCGTTCCGGCCCAGTCGCCCGCATCCTCAAACCCCGCAGGCTGCACCTCGACAAGCGTATACGTGCCGGGGGCAAGCCCGTCGAACGTATATCGACCGTCGCTGTCGGTCGTGGTCTCGGCAACTTTGACCCCTTCGTCGTTCAAGAGCCGGATGGTCACGCCCTCCAGAGCCCGTTCATTATAGTCGAGGACATCGTCCCCGTCGTAATCGACAAAGACACGGCCCGAAAGTTGGCCCGGCTGAAGCTCGCCAAAGTTGTAGTCGGTCGCAAACTCGTTGCTGCCGATCACGGCACCGGTGATCTTATCGCCCGGATTATGGGCCACGCCGCCCGCGGAACCGGCCGAGTCGAGACCGTCCTGATAGCCGGTCGGCTGGGTCTCGATCACGCCATAGGTGCCCGGTTCGAGGTTGGTAAACTCATAGTAGCCGTTGGCGTCCGTGACGGTCGTCGCGCCGGTCGCCGTACCGCTCGCATCGAGCAGGGCCAGGGTCACGCCGGCGATCGGGGCCTCGGACGCGTCGAAAACACCATCGTTATCCTCATCGACATAGACATAACCAGACAGACCGCCCGGTCGAAGCTCGCCGAAATTGTAGTCGGTCGCGAAAGTCCCGCTTCCGATCGTCGCACCGGTAATTTTATCGCCCGGATTTTGGGCCACACCGCCTGCGGAACCGGCCGTGTCGAGACCGTCGTAGTAGCCGCTCGGCTGCGTTTCGATGACGCCATAGACGCCCGGTGCCAAGTTGGTGAACTCGTAATAACCATTGATGTCGGTCACGGTCGTCTCGCCGGTCGCGGTACCGGTGGCATCGAGCAAGGCAAGCGTGACGCCGGCAATCGGCAGCTCGCTACTGTCATAAACACCATCGTTGTTGTCGTCCGCATAGACATAGCCGGAGATCCCGCCGGGAAGCAACTCACCAAAGTCGTAGTCGGTCGCCGCTTCGTTCGGACCGAGTACGACGCCGTCGATCAAGTCGCCCGGATTGTGGGCCGTCCCGCCCGCGGAACCGGGCGCGTCGAGACCATCACGATAACCGAGCGGGGTCACTTCCGTCACCTTATATTCACCCGGCATCAAACCGGTCACGGACCAGGACCCGTCGGTCGCCGTGTAAACCACAATCGGCTCGGTTCCGACCGTGTCCCACGTCCCCCATCCGCCATCGTCGGGGAAATCGTCGCCGGGCTCGCCACCCGTCGAGTCGCCAGAATCAACGACTCTCTGGACCGTCACCATCGCGCCGCCGATTCCGGTTTCCCCCGAATCGAAAACGCCGTCATCATCCGCATCGTGATAAACGTGGCCGCTGATCGAGGCGGGCCGCACCTCGCCAAAATCGTTATCGACACTCGTCTCACCGCCGACAAGCGTGATATTCGTGATCGTATCCTGATCGAGCACGTCGCCACGCGTCGTCCCGTTGACCGTTCCCGCCCTTGCTCCGACACTCAAGAAACCGAGCGGCTGGGTCTCGGCGACACGATACGTCCCGGGCAAAACCTCGTTGAACTCGTAGGAACCGTCTCCGGTGGTAAAGGTCGAAAGACCGGTGCTGACATACTGGCTACCGACCAGTTCGTACAGCGTCAATTGCACCCCGCCGATCCCCGATTCGGTCGTATCGAACACGTTGTCCATGTCGATGTCTTCATACACCGAGCCGCTGATCGTGATCGGAAGCGGGGTCTGCTGGATATCGAAGATCGCGCCGGCCGTGTACAGCGGCAACGGCTCTTCGTTGACATAGACGTTATAATCTTCCGGCGGCAGGTTGAGACTCGAATTGGAAAGTGCGGTAGAAAAAACGTCGTGGAAGATGTCCGTTCCGCTGGCGGAGTAGAAATTAGGTGCTTCGAACGTCGCGGAGAGTTGGGAATATTCGAACTCGGCACCTTCGGCAACAGCACTCGGGCCGCCGAAAAGTTGTTCATCGACGTCGATCGAAAAAATCAGTTTGTCGCCTGCGTCAAAACCGGTGAACGTGAGGACCAGCGTCATCCCGCCATCGACGACGGAAACGTTTAACGAATCGATGCCAGTATTTTCAACGACAGCGAAAGGTACCGAACCATACGCACCGGGAGCGGTCGGATCGATATCGAAAATGCACTCGCCAACATCGAGCACACCATCGCCGTCCTTGTCCATATCGATTTCCAGTTGGGTCATCTGGGTCCCGTCCGCTCCACCGAGGAACGTGACATGGAACAGATCGCCGACGACATCTTCTCCGCCGGCATCTTCCAGATAAACGGCTCCCACCTCGATCGGCAAGACGTTGACGGACAGCATACAGCGAGGCTCCATCAACTCGAAGTGGCATCGTCGTGTAAATCGCGTGGGAACGCCCTGCGAGGGGCGGCGTCGCGCGGAACGATTCTTCAGTCCATTTCTTTTACCCACAGTTCAACCTCCATGCCTGAACTATTTTACTACCAAGAGCACAAAACACTCATGATTCCGCTGCTCTAGAGTAAATATGTCTTCCGTTGTATTCTTTATGGTCAGCGGGGCGTCGCCCGCGTTTTTTTCAAGGAAATTTTTCGCCTACTTGGAAACCGCCGCGACCTCGCCTCCCGGTGATGTGGGCATCGACTTGTGTTGTATCTTCCAAAGCCGTACGGTCGTATCGAAGCTGCCCGAAAACAGCGTATTACTCTGGGGATTCCACATCAAAGCGGAAATGGAACCGGTATGCCCAACCAGATCGTAGACCTGCTGCATCGTTTGCGAGTCCCAAACACGGATCATGTTGTCGCTGCTTCCGACAGCCAAGCAGTCGCAGTTCTCGCCACAGAACGCGAGGCTCAAAATTCGGCCGGGCCGCGCCGGCAAAGCCCCTTTCAGTTTCCAGGTCTCCGTGTCCCACAGCTTCACCTGCCGATCGTCCCCCGCCGAGGCGAGCATCTTACTGTCGCAGGAAAACGCCATGGCTCGGACACGACGCGAGTGACTCGGGATGTCATGCGGACGGCCCTTGTCGTTTATCTGCCAAACGCGGATCTCGCCACTGCGCCCTGCCACCGCGAGCATCAAGCCGTCGGGCGAAAACGTGACCGTGCGATTGTCCGTGCTGGGAGCGGTAAGCGTTTGCCGGATACGTCGTTCCTGCGTATCGATCAACCAAACCCCCTTGCCCGATCCGACCACCGCGAGAAGTCGGCCGTCGGGGCTAAAGGCCAGACAGTTGACCGTTTGGCCGGATGTGGGAACCGCATAACGGAGCTTGCCTGTCGCGAGGTCCCAGAAACAGACCCGACGATCATCGCCGGCCGTGACGATCGTTTTGCCGTCGGGCGAAAAAATAACCGCACGGACCCAATCGTCATGGCCGTTGAATTGCTGGACGACCTTTCCTTCTGTCGCATCCCAAATGCGCACTAAATGGTCGTCGCCACAGGTGGCCCAATTTCCGCCGGCCCCACCAAGGGCCAAGCCGGAAACGACCGGCGCCTTCCCTTCTCCCACGGAAAGACCCAAATCGACCACCTGAATCGGCTGCACTTGCTGAATCGGGCCGGCAGCCAAACTTATCGTCGCCGCCAAGGCAATGGCGGCTGTCGCTAGTAACATGGATAAATTACGCATCTTTTTCCTCATGCCCAAACAGGGTAAAGGTTACTGTCCAAAGGGAACGGACTCCTACTTCCATACGCTCCTACGCCCTTCCTATAGGGATAGCTCTATCACCGCGCATGAAAGACTACGAAACCGTCTTCATTACCCTCATCGGTTAAATCGGATCATCCAACCAATGAGAAATAGCCTAGGGAAACAGAATTAGAGTTCTGGAAGGAGCGGACAGATAAACCTTACGGGTAGTGACGACTAGGTATGACTCACGGGTTAATCAGAACCGAAATTGGAGGGGGAAACCAAAAGAAAATGCGACCGATCGCCACGCCCAGCAACATATATTATGGACATAAAAAAAGCCGTCGATGCCCCCCTACGGGATCGACGGCTCGGACCTTAACGGTTGCTGGTAAGGGACCGCAAGGATAAAGCGGAGAGGACAGGATTTGAACCTGCGGACCAGTATGACCCGGTCACCGGTTTAGCAAACCGGCGCTTTCGACCACTCAGCCACCTCTCCGGATGGATAAAGGATGCCACTCGTTCGAGCAACATCCCTCTCAAGAATAAGCAAATCGGCACGAAGTAGCAAGTCCCTGCTGCGAAAATCGGTCGAGTTTGGCGAATTGGACCGCGTGCTGCGTCGTTCTCGGAAAAATGGTTCTATTCGGCCGGAAAACGCTCTTGAGCAAGACGTTTCGCCTCGGCCAACCAGTCGGCCCTTTGCTCGGGCGAGCTCATCACAACCGACTCGAAGTTCCGCCGCAGGAAATCGGTCAGCCCGACCAGGCCGAAAATGACCGTCTTCCACAGATTTTCGAGCGGATCACCATAGAGCTCCAACTCCACCTCGCGGGGGGTGTTCGACGTCGTGATGACCAGAGCTTTCTTCCCGGCCAGCTCACCGACCGGCCCGTCGGCCGTAAAGCGGTAGACCATCCCTTGCCGGAAGACCCGATCGACCCAGCCGCGGAGCATCGCCGGCGGGCCACCCCACCAGTTGGGGTGCACGATCACGATCCCGTCCACCGAAAGCAGCTCGGAGATATGCTGCCGGACCACCGGGCAGGCAGGCTCCTCGGCCTTCAACTCCTCTTGGGTCAAAATCGGATCAAACCCCTCGGCGTACAGGTCATGATAGATCACTTCATGCCCGTCCGCTTCGAGCTGATCGACGACCGTTTGCGTAATGGCATGGCAAAAACTGCCCTGATTCTGATGTCCAATGACAACAAGCACTTTCATAATGACACCGTCTGTTTCTCGGTAAATAACACCATCAATAAATCCAGGCTGCCCAGTTTACCATATCCGATCGAGCAAAATCAGGGGGGGAAGAACCGAGAAGAACCGCAGAATATCGAATATCCAATGTCGAATTTCGAAGTGGGGTGCTACCGCACCGGCGTACTACTACCCTGGAGCGGAAGCTCCTCCTGTCCTCTGTCCTCTGTCTTCTGTCCTCTTTCCGAATAGATCCCAAGTAGCAGCACGTCGCGCCGCCATGGGCCGACGCCACCCGAGCCAAGGGTTTTCTGATAGATGGGGGTCGCTTCTTGCAATTGCCGTCGCTCGTCCGGACTGAGTGCGCCGGGGCGGTTTTGGATCACGTGCCAGCGGTAGCGGCCCGGGGCCTTGGTGGCGAAGGGAGGTTTGAGCTTTTCCCATTGCCTCAGCAGGATCAGGTTCTCGGTAGGGCCGCTGACGAAACGGACCTTCTCGCCCGGACCGGTATTTTGGTTCAACCAATCGAGCGTCTCATCGTCCAACGAGTCCCAATAATAGGTCGGCTCCATCCCGACGGTCGCCGCGCCCGTTGGACCACCGATCAAAACATTGTAGTACGAAAGCCAGTGCGGCGCGAACCAAAACAAATTGAACGAGGCCGCCAGATAGCACACGACGACACCGACTGGCCCCACCCGACGAAATCGCCTCCAATTCCAAACCCGCGCGGCACCGAAACCGATAAGGATCGCGAGAAACGCAAACGCCGGCAAGAACAACCGCACCCCGTCGTGAACCGGGACACCCGGCAGCATCCGGACGATCAAGAGAATGGCCGCACTGAGCGCCACGAGCATTTCCACACGAGCTCGAAAAGGATGCCGGACGATCGCCACCAATTCCACAACGAGTAAAATCAGCAGTGGCACCGGCACCGTGACACCGACCCAAAAGAACGTGTTGTACCAGGGCAACGAATAATTCAGATCGTAAAGTCGACCGAGAAACTGGGTCGACAGGTTCAAGCCCATCTCGTCCCGATGAAAATTCATCTGCAAAAAGGTAAGGAAACCGTCGATCGGGTTCAACCAAAGCGGTGGGTTGAGCGCATAAAAAGTCAAAATCGCAACCGGCAGTCCAACGGCCAGACTGACGAGAGCCTTGCGGTCACGATAGAGAACTGCCCAAAGGATAAACGGAATCGGGGCAAGCCACCCGGTCGCCTTGCAACTGAGCGTCATCCCCATCGCAATCCCGAAGGGAAGGTTTTTTAGTAGGTGCCGTTGCCAGACCGAACAAGCCGATTCTTTTTCATCACTCGTCGCAGGCTCCTTATGCCCGCCGGTATCGAACAAGGCCCAAGCGAGCAGCCAGCATGCGGTCAGTGGCCCATCGAACGACGCGAAATGGGCGTGGGCAAAGAGTCTCGGCAACAGTAGAATCGCACCGGCAGCACCGGTCGCGGCAATCAGGCCGTGATCACCACTCCGCCGAACCCGCCAAAAAACGGCTCCGATCGCCACGGCAAAGAGACAGATCGGCCCCAGGCGAGCGGCATCCAGCGGCTCCAAGAAACGCGAAGAAGCAGCCCGGCCGGCAGCGATCACCAGTCCATAAAAAGAAGGATGCCCCTCGACCTGCGTCACATAAGGCCACCCCCGATCCATCGCCGCGGTCGAGAGCGGCATCCCCTGGTCGAACCAATCGAGGATCTTATCGGATCGCCGGATCGCGTTCCCCTCGTCCCAGACCATCGGCAGCCAGAACGAGCTACCGAACAAGACCAAAAAGGCTAGCAGAACAACAATAACGATTTTTTGGTAGGTGCTACCGCACCGAAGGGTTGGTAACATTGTCAGTAACACCCAGTGAATTGCCAGATTGTTAGCCCCATCGCCTGCGACGGGATTTTTGAGGGGTTTCCGGCCGCAGGCGGCCGGGCTAACGTCCGGTAAGGAAGATTCCGGAATAAGTCCTACTTACTTCAGTGTCTTCAGCTTCTCCGTGAATCGAGTCAGGTAGTGCGTTCGACTGTCAGGGCCACGGAAGCCGATCACTTTTTTGTCGAGGTCTTGCTGCTGCGAAATGATCCGCCCCCGTTTAACGTCAAATCGGACGGTATTTTTCATATACTGGTTGATCAGCTTGACCTGGATCGCGGGGTCGTTGATCGGCGTCAGGATTTGGGTATCGACATCGATCGTCGCGACATCGTTCTGTACCTTTTTGAGTGTAAACACCTGATGGATCAGCACCTTTTTGGTCAAATCGTTATCGAGCGAGACAAACACATCATGGGGAATACGCCAGACATGACCGACCGCGACCGCTTCCTTGGGCAGTGGGATCGTGACCGGGCTGATCTTTTCGTCCTCTTTGTGCTTCTTAACCAGGTCAACCCGTTTCTTGACGTTTCCTCGCGGATCCAAGGTAATGCGGGCAAGCGGCTTTCCAATCCTTTCAACAACCGTTTCAAACCCGTGCGGCGGCTTCTTTTTTTCCTTACTGTTAAAATGAACCTCTTCGCAGCCGGCCATTTTTTGCCACATATCGACATCTTCGGTCTGATTCTCGAAAACGAACGAACCGTCGTCGTGGACCTCGACGATTTTCCATATTTTGGTCGACTTCGTAATCGTCTCGCTGGTCTGGGTGGTGCCCGAAACCGTGGTTTGGGTCCGTCCATGTCGGAACACGTCCCAGCGGATCTCCTCCCCCGGTTTGAATTTATAGCGAAGCAGATAGGTTTCTCCCTTTTCGGCCTGTCCTTGAGCCTTGTCGGTTTTCACTTTTTCTTCGGCACCGAAACAAGCCGTACCGATCAGAGCCAAGCAGGCAAAGAGAGAAATCGACATCCACGTCAAGAAATGCTTTTTCATCGGATCCATCCTAAAATATTTTCGACATACTTAATGCTGGTTATAGCTATACTAGCGTCAGTTTAGCCGACGAACATCGTTCGTCGCGTTTTCGCAACTTTTTGATATTTGCATTGTCAATGATCTTGTTGTGTCCGCAAAATCCGGCCGTTCCGGCCGGATTTTGCTCGCGTTAACCATAAAATAACTCATTAGCTATGCAAAGGACAATAAAACACGTCGGACGATGTCCGACGGCTAAACAAAAAACTATGAAATATTTCATAACACAGTACTAGTTTTGATTTTCTTCATCCAATTTGAGACGACCGCTCCAGCCGAGCTTTTCCCGCAAGGTTCGATAATAGCTGTGGCCCGACACCGTGACTTGCAGGAACCGGACGTCGGCCTTGCGGATACGGACCCGATCATTCTTCTGGAGATCGACCAGGAACCGGCCATCTACGACGACGGCCGTCTCGTCACGTGCTCCGGTAACCGCCACTTCGTATACCCGATCGGCCGAATCAATAACCGGACGATGGGTCAAGGTATGGGGGCTCATCGGACAGACGACGAACGCTTCGAGGTTGTTTTGGAGGATCGGCCCGCCTGCAGAGAGGCTGTGTGCGGTCGACCCGATCGGGCTGCTAATGATCAACCCATCACACCGATAGCCGGTCACCAATTCGTCGTCGACATACAGATCGACCTCGGTGATGGAGTAATTGCTGTTCTGGACCGTCACTTCATTCAGTCCGAGCCGACTCTTGATAATTCGATCGTCTCGAATCACGTCGCATTCGAACATGAGCGATTCGAGGATCTTCACCCGTCCGTTGCGACAGTCGTCGAGGACCCTCGGTATATCGTCCAGTTGTGCATTGGCCAAGAAACCGAGTCGTCCGATATTGACCGCGATGACCGGTAACTGGTGGTAGCCCATCTGATGAACGGCATGCAGAATCGAGCCGTCGCCGCCGAGCACGATCGCCAGGTCGGCTTTGACCGAATCGAGGTTCTTTTCACCGAAAAAATCGCTCTCGACCAGATCGACCCAGTCGGGCAGCATCGCGCGTAGCTGCTTGGCCGCATCGAGCACCCCTGGCCGAGCGCCATAGCCGAGCATGACCACACGCATCGGCAGATCCGGATTTTGATGGAAGGAATCGAACATATCATTGATCATATCCTCTGGACAGGATTTGGAAAACCCGACTTTTCCACCGTTTTAGGGGGGATACTGGTGGTATTCGGGGATACTTCTGGCGAAATAGCTTGACTCGTGGGGGGGATAAGCTAAATACCTTTAAGGAGAGACCTTACGGTTTTTTGTGCCGTTTTGGGGTCCTCCAAATTTTAGGCTTTGTACGTACGAATCATCGGATGCATGTGATCGGTTTTGATTGGCATCGCCTTTCAAAGCCGCACTTTTTAAAAACTCCGTGAGGGAGAGAGCTCTTCCCCATGTTTTTATTCCTGGCAATATACTCCCTGAACTCTACCCTTCTGGCCAATACCATGCTCCCCGGCCAACCCCCCATCCTCCGAGGTTGGATTCTCATCGGGGTCGGTCTCTGCACGCTGATGTTTGTCAATTGGCTGATGTTCGTGTATTGGCAGCAGTCCCGACTGAAAAAGACGATCGATCGTTATCACACTTGGTTCGTCGGCCTGGCGGACAGCAGTAACGAACTGCTTTGGATCCGGAATCGTCACAAGGTGCTTTATTACAATCGCCGGATGAAGGAATATTTGGCTTTTCTCGGCACCGACGCCGTCGAGAAGAGAGATTATCATCCCCTTTTAAAGCAAATTCACCCTGACGATCTCGAAGGTTTTACCGCTTTCATCAAAGACGATCCGGCCGACTATCCGGGCGATCATGGCGCTTTTGAAACTCGTTTTATTCTTCCCAACGGCGAAGTTCGCTGGGCAGAGATCTCTTTTTCCCGATTTTACAACCCCACGGACAAGTATTTTGTCGTAGGGGTCGCCAGAGATGTCACGGAGCATAAAAAGGCGGAAAACGAACTGCACGATACCCAAAACGAGATGGACTGTATCCAAAAGGTCTCGCCCGACATGATGGTAACGACCCGTTTTCGGGACGGAAAGATCCTACAGGCAAACGAGGCGACGCTCCGCAGTTTAGGCTATGAACGAGAAGAACTCGTCGGCAAATCGATTCTCAAGACCACCATTTGGGACCATTCCTCGAACCATACCCAGATTTTAAGGCAACTGATCCAACAAGGTTCCATCCAAAATCTCGAAACCACGATTTACACAAAATCGGGCAAGGTCATCCCCATCTCCACTTCGGCAACCATTTTCAACCGGGACGGAATTCCTTGCGTTTTCACGATCTCTCGCGACATTTCCCATCTTCAGCAGATGCAAAGTTGCATTTGGGAAGGAGAAGCTCGCAACCGGAGTATCCTCGACCATGCCTCCATTGGCGTTTTCCAGATGACTTTCGACGGCCGGCCGATCTATATCAATCCCAAGGTAGCACATATTTACGGCTATCCCACCGTCGAGCTGTTCCTTGAAGAGTCGAACCAAACCGCCGTACGCCGGCAACAATACGTCAATCCGGACGATCGCATCCTGATGCTACAGAAGCTTCGCGAAAATCCGGAAGAATGGCACACGTTCCAATTTCCGTTGCGAAGGTACGACAACCAAATTTTCATCGGTGAAATACGCGTTACGGTCCGGAAAAACCCCGTGGACAACGAACCGCTCATTTACGGATTCCTCGAAGATATTACCGATCGCAAGAAAGCGGAAGATTCGCTGTTCCGAGCCAAGGAAGAAGCAGAAGCAGCCAACCGAGCCAAGAGCGAGTTCCTGGCAAACATGAGCCACGAAATCCGTACCCCCATGACCTCGATCCTGGGCTACGCCGATCTGCTCTCCAAAGAAGATCTGCCACCGCAAGAGTCCGACGAATATCTGAATACGATCTTGCGTAACGGTCATTCCCTGCTGGCCTTGATTAACGACATCCTCGATCTGTCGAAAATCGAAGCCAATCGGATCGTACTCGAACCTCAAAATATCCTGCTCAAGGAATTTGTAGACATCATTGTCTCCATTGTCCACATCCGTGCGGAGGAAAAAGGGCTCAAGCTGATCACCAAGTTCGAAGACAACCTGCTCGAAAAATTCCGATCCGACCCGACCCGTATCCGTCAAATTTTGATCAACCTTCTCGGAAACGCGATCAAATTTACCGAGAAAGGGAAAATTTCGTTGACGGTCCGCTCTCTCCACACCGAAGGCGAGCCTGATCAGATCCAATTCGAAGTGACCGATTCGGGAATCGGCATGGATCAAGAGCATATCAAGCACATTTTCCAGCCGTTCACCCAAGCCGATGGAACGGTCACACGACGTTTCGGCGGTACCGGCCTGGGATTGACCATCTCGCAGCGACTTGCCCAGCTCCTCGGTGGAGAGATCACCGTCACCAGCACGCCCGGTGAAGGAAGCACCTTTACGGTCACCATCACCGTCGATGAATATGACTCCAGCGATACAAGCTCCAATCACTCACTCAATGCCAAGTTAGCCACGTTCGATCCGGTCGAAGCCATGGTCGCAGGCCCGGTAACCAAAGTTTCGAAGAAAAATTCGTTGACCGGCAAGGTTCTCTTGGTGGACGACCAGGAAGATATCCGTACTTTGGTGAACCGCTACATGTCATTATGGGGAATCGAGTGCACCATCGCCAAGAATGGTCGTGAAGCCGTCGAGACCGTTCGTGCGGCCCCCGTACCTGATCATGCCTTCGATGCGATCTTCATGGATGTTCAGATGCCCGAGATGGACGGTCTCACGGCGGCAACCGCTATCCGCGTGGAAGGTTTCGCCGGCCCGATGATCGCTCTGACAGCCCATGCGATGAAAGGGGATGCCGAGCGATGTAAAGAAGCCGGTTTTGACGGCTATCTCTCGAAACCGATCGAACCGGAAGGTCTCTACCAAATGGCCGCCCAATATCTCAAAGGAACGGTCATCCCGTCATAAAATTGGGGACAAAACAGCGTCGATATCGCGCCACAGCCTATAACCGGACGCCCCGTCTTTTTCGATACAGCCGATCCTACGAGAACATCCCCCTTAATGGTGCATCTTTGCGCTTCTGTGTAGTTTTCCAAGCAGCCCGACGATGATAGTCCTACGGCACTATAGCCCCAGACAATACCACTGTAGACCGCCGGCATAACATGCCCGCCACCAAAGAATCCTGGCAGTGCCGAAACCGCCCGATTCCCATCCTCCCAAAACATGTAACGAAGCCTGCAAACGATGGAACTACTTGATCTTGAACCCACCGTCCTCGATAGCGAGACGATGAACCCGACCGTCCCGAGCGGTGCGAGCGTTCAGTCTCCCCTTGAGACCTACCTGCGCGAAATCAACGAAACCCGACTCCTCTCGCCCGACGACGAACAAGAGTTGGCGATCGCGATCGGACAAGGGGACCTGGAAGCACGCGACCGGATGGTCCGCGCCAACCTGCGTCTGGTAGTCAACATCGCCCGTGGCTACACCGGCAAAGGCCTCAGCCTGCAAGACCTGATCGAGGAAGGAAATCTCGGCCTGCTCCGCGCCGTCGAAGGTTTCGACCCGGCGATGGGCACGCGATTCTCGACCTACGCGAGCTACTGGATCAAACAGTCGATCAAGCGAGCCCTGATCAACACCGCCAAGACGATCCGGATCCCCGCCTACATGGTCGAACTGCTCTCGAAGTGGCGACGTGCCAGTACCCGCCTGGCCGAAGAGCTGGGCCGCAAGCCGACCCACGAAGAGGTGGCCCGAATCCTGGGCGTCTCGCGCAAAAAGCTGCCGATCATCAAGAAAGCGATCCGCATCTACAACCTGACCCCGCAAACCGACCAAGCAGATGCCGGCTGGTCGCTCGGCGAGATGGTCATGGACGAACGATCCCGAAGCCCCGAAGAAGAACTGCTCGAACACGACAATCTGACCCACGTCCTCCAGCAGCTCGAAACGATGGACGAGCGGGAAGCGACCGTGCTGAAGATGCGATTCGGGCTGGACCACCACGAGCCGCGAACCCTCAAGGAGATCGGCGAGACGCTCGGCCTCACCCGCGAACGGGTACGCCAGATCGAGACCGAAGCCCTCAACCGCCTCGGCGAAAGCCTCAACGGCCCGCCCCAGTTTGCGTAGAGAAGTTTGAAGTTAGAAGTTGGTCGCGGTAAGATACCCAGCTCACAAAGGCAAGGGAATAGCAGCGGGCTTCTCGTTTCAATTACAGTTGCTTAAGCCACTTTTTTCGGCAACTTGCAACAACGCGGCAAAACGTCGCTATCTTGCTTCGCTAGCCAGAAATAGCCCAGAAAATTGGACCGCACATGCAAAGCAACGATACGGCTCTTTTTCAGGTACACTGCGGCATCCTGCTCGTACCTAGCCACTTTCAACCCGACTTGTCTCATGACCCGGTGCCACATTTTACGGGACTGGAAACAGACGCCCGTGCCGGCCGTATTGGCACCCCATCTACGAAATAGCTTTACCACCAATGGATTTCGTATGGAAGTCAATTTATAAATGCACCGTGATGGGAAAGAATCGACAACAAGCCCATTATACATGTTTTCGCATACAAAAATTCGCCCATCATCAGACAAAATATTCTGTGCCATCGCTAACGTGTTCAACACGTTCTTCCTCGACTCCCGATAACTCATTCCGACCAAGTGGTGTAAAACAAGATTGAGTGTAATGACATCAAACTTCTCGCCCGCAAATACCTCTTGGAGATTCTCGACCGACTCTAATACCAAATGTTTTCTTGGATGCTCGGTATTTTTCTTAAGCAAATTTTCGGAACAGTCAAGCAACACTACCTCTGCGTGAGGAAATGCATTGAGAATCTTATCGGCAAAAATACCATTGCCACCACCGATATCCAGGACCCGAATCGGAGTATCTCTAAAATGCTCCTCCACCATGCCCTTGAACCATAACCAGCGGTCTTCTTTCATGTACTCAACATTAAACGCTTGCGTTTGCGATTCGGGAAGATATTTCATGATTCTATACAAAATAATCTTTTGAAAAGTAAAGTGGCCAGCAGAGGAAAGGTCACCAAACATAAACAAACACTAGAACCAGTTTCATAACTTAAAAGCGTCCTATTTTCATACAACATCTTGTGGTCATCCGAAGGATCAACCACAAGATATGGACCGCCAGGAAGTTATGAAACCACTTCTAATAAAAGATGCCTGAGGCCACTATACCGAATTCACTCCCCCTCAACAATATCGATTTATTGATATATGCTATAAAAAGCACCGATACCCCGCTGGCCACTGACGCATAAAACCAGGCCAAACACAAAAAAGCACAAAGGGCGTGCCAAGAACTGCCTTGATGACAAAGCATAGCCCATCGTTACGATAAAAAGTTTGAAGCGTGAAGTTGGTCGCGGTCGGCTTCACTCTTTTTGCTTTTAGGGGAAAAGTGACTTCAGTATCTTTACTCTTCTGGCTCCAAGTCCTGTAACGATTCGACCAGAGTGGCAGCTACAATCTTTTCTTTGTCACCGTAGTAGCCTTTCTTCCAGCTGAATACATAAAAGGCAGCGCCCAACAAAACAAGCAAAGTGCCACCCACGAGCATGCCGGCCCTACCAAACCAACAAATTCTAAAGATCATGTCTTGCTCGGCTT
>JASFHG010000010.1:0-17580 GCA_050123355.1 Planctomycetia bacterium | reverse complement strand
GCCCTCTACAGAAATGCACTTTTCACCTGAAGCCCAGCAGTGGGTCAACACGGTTTTGATTTGGATCGGGTTTGGGACTCTGGCAGGCCTACTCGCCAGAGCGATCCTGCCCGGTCGCGCGCCGTATAGCGCACTGGGGACCGTCGTGCTGGGTATCATGGGGACGACGCTAGGACTCTTTATCGCGTCGCGGCTTATCAACGAGCCGAACGAATTCACAAACCCCATCAACCCGATCGGGCTGGTCGCCGCGACGATCGGGACCTTCATCATGATTATTTGCTATCGCTCCCTCTTGGCGATCCACCTCCGCTTTGAAAACGAAGAAGAGGAGGAAGAGGAAGAAGACGAGGAATGATCAGCTCTGGTCGAGCAATTCGTCAAACACCGCTGGCGTAAGCGTTTCGAGCGATTCGACGACTTTTTCCGCCTCGGAAAGCATCTCGGGGGTCCGGCCTGTGCTCGCCAAACCGATACACTGCATCCCGCCTGCATGAGCGGCAGAGATACCGGGAGGCGCATCTTCGACCACGACGCATCGGCTTGGGTCGACGCTCAGTTTTTTGGCGGCGGTCAAGAAAACCTCCGGGTCGGGCTTTCCGCGGGTAACATCTCGGCCGGTAACCACTGCATCAAAGTGATCTTTCAGGCCGAGTTCATTCAAGACAAACTCGACATTTTCCGGCGGGCCGGACGAACCAACGGCCAGCCGGAATCCGGCTTCGGCCAGCGAGGGGATCAATTTTTTAATCCCGGGCATCGCGGGGAAATCTTTTTCGAGAATCTTGCGGAAGATCAGTTCTTTCCGATCGTCCATCTCCAACATCTCATCTTGAGTGAAGCTACAGTTCTCCCAAAGCTCCGCGATAATCTCGAAACTGGTCCGGCCAAAAACCGTATCAAAATGCTCTCGGGTAAAACTCTGCCCGTTTTCCCGGGCCATCACCAGCCAACTCTCAAGGTGTGCCTCATAGCTGTCGACAAGGACCCCGTCCATGTCAAAAATCACTGCTTTCATCTGTTCTATACTCATTATGTTTCAAAAATAAAGGAAAGAAACTATTCATCGATTCTATATAGTGTACCGGAAGCGTGGCAAAAAACAAGCGGACCGAAGAATGCACACGGGCTTTCCGTGCGGTATTTTTACGCATTACCGCACAAAAACAAAAATTCTACCTTTGTTTAGCCGTCGGACATCGTTCGACGTGTTTTGAAGCTACAAAGACGTGCCGAACGATGTTCGGCGGCTAAACATCATATTCAGAAGTATTAACTGGCAAAGTGCTAGTCGTGGGCGCGAATCAGGGGGCGACACTCGGAGACGGGGACTCGCATGTCCATCGAGGTGCCGGTTTCGCGGTGGTCGAGATACTCGCCCGCACCGCCGGTGACGCGTCCGAGCGCAAACATGAGGAAGGGGAGATCGGCCGCCCGTTCGACGGTGATCTTTTTATCGATCAGAAGCGGCCAGGTGATGCCCATCAAGACGCAGGAGATCGCCGCATCGACGTTGACGGCGTGGACTTTGTTGGTCGCCTGCTGATTGAACAGTTCGCGAGCCAAGCGGTGATAGAAATCGAGGAAGATGTTATAGAGGCCGTGCTGGCTAAGATACTCGTGGATGACGCGTTCGCGTGGGTCGTAGTTGACCGTATCTTTATTGAAGACCGGATGGCCCAGACATGGCATCTTGTCGTAATCGATGCCCGCCTCTTTGGCGACCGCTTTCTTTTTCTTGAATTTCGAGACCAGATCGGAAGTCAGCTCGTCGAGATCGATCCCGTGATTTTCATCATACGGATCGTGGAGGTCGGTTTTAGCGAACGTTTTGATCAAGAGCTGAGCCGCCTCTTTACCGTTGCCGCCGTGCACGGTACCGATCGAGCTGAGCGTGGCCATCATCGCCGTGTTCGGGCCGTTGCCTGCCGAGGCGGACAGCTTGGCTCCCTGGGCCGAAATCGTGCCCGGGCCGTTGGTCAACGCGGCCATGAGACACATGTTCGTCAGGTCTGCCTCGAAGGAATGACGCAACGGTTGACCGAGCCAGTAAAGCATCATGGCATCGACAAACGAGCTCGATTTCATCAGGTTCAACACCGACCAGCCCCAGATACGAGGCGTGACACCGTCGTTGGAGGAGGCGTGCGACGCGCTGCGCATCGGACGGCGTGAAGGAGTTCGGCCGATCCCCGAATGAATGATCTTTTTGATGAGCGATCCATACGGCTCGGCGATCTTCTCGGGGTGCAAGACCATGTGGCTGGGAAGCCGCTTGGTGATCGAGCCGAGATTGACGAGCCACGGCTTGAGAACCAAGGGACTCTTCGGAGGCATGTCTCGCTCGATACCGAGCGCCGTCATCAGTGTCTCGGCGGCGGGCGCGATGTCGTGCAGCGTGTTGATCCGCAAACCCTTTTGGCTTTCGGTCAATCGCTCGGTAATTTTTTTGGTTTTTTCCGGGTTGAAGACATCGATGCCAAAATAGTCATCGAACAAAGCCATCTTGTCAGTGGCCGATGAGCCTTTCCCATCGACGACCGCACCGGCATGACCGAGCGAGATTTCCGTCCCGTCAGCGAAAGAACCGGCGACATAGACGAGCAGCGGTTTCGTAAACCCTTCTTGCCTCGCAAGTTCTATCGCTTCGAGTTCATAGCTTCCGCCCGGCTCGACGTAGAGAACGATCATTTTGGTCCGCGGGTCGCGTTCGGCCAATCGCCAAAGCTCGATCAAGGGAGTCAAAATCAATGAGTCTTTCCCGGTCGCGACACCATACGAAACCCCGATGCCGGCCGATTGGAGATAGGACGCGATCGTGTTGACCATATTGCCCGAGTTCGAGATGATGCAGGCACTGCCGGGCAGGAACGCTTCAGCGGGCGAGTCGCCGCCGATCGCCCCAACACGGACCCCCTCGTGCACGTTGATCACACCCAACGTGTTGCAGCCGATGATGTCGAGGTGCGACAAATCGCACAGCCGACGAAGCTTGGCGGTCACTTCGACTGAGACATTTTCGGTGATGACGTAGATTGTTTCGACGAAATCCTCACCGTGGGCAATCACTTCCTTGACATCACCGTAAACGGCCGAAGGAGGCGAGTAGACGATGACCTTGTTGGGCCGTTTTTCTTCGGGCAGACTGTCGATCATCTCGTCAAATTGACCGAAAACAGGAATATCGCAACCGTTCGGAACCGCGATCACGCGACCGGCTTTAGCGAGCGACCAACCGGCAACGATGTTGTTGCAATAGATCTGCGAGATATAGCTGACGTTCGCCGCTTCTCGGCCCGTGATGTTGGAGACCGCGACCCGGTCCCCTTTTCGGAGCAGTTCGTCTAACGACTTAGCTTGCATTATTCGGTGGGTGACTTCCGCCATGGCATTCAATCAAACTTAATGTGTCTATGGTAGGGTGCGTCTGGACGCACCATGAATTTTGGGAGGTTTTATAGTTGCATTCTCATGAAACCTAATATTGAAGGCGGATCCGCAAAACGGGCTTCCGTTGGGCGCCCTCGGTTCTTTCAGTATGCAAAGGCTACAAAAAAGGTGCGTCTCGACGCACCCTACAAATTATCCTTCTGTCGTTTCTTCCACCTCAATCTCGCCCGCAGCGGAGAGCTCAGCCAACTCGGCCGCGTAGGCGGCAACCATCGTGATCGGGGTATCGGGGCCAAAGAAGACATAGGGGAGGCCAAGGTTATCGAGCGTCTTCTTCATAACGT
Source organism: Planctomycetia bacterium (assembly GCA_050123355.1). Classification (GTDB taxonomy): domain Bacteria; phylum Planctomycetota; class Planctomycetia; order Pirellulales; family Thermoguttaceae; genus JASFHG01. Next base: position 13,846 of record JASFHG010000010.1, on the reverse strand, counting down.
CGAACCCCTGTACCAGCCCGGGACCTCCTCGGCCAATAATGACCGGGATGTTGATCGGGCCGTTCTCGTCGACCCAATCTTGAAGGGCATCGGCAATCGCGACAAACGTGACGTCGATTCGGGTGTTGTTCGCTTTCCCGCCGAGGATCAGCAGCAAGGATGCCTCGGCAAGATGGTGTTTGAAGCAGATTTCCGCGGTCTTCTTCATCCGCTCGTAGGGCGGGTTGCCGCCGAAATCGGAGAGGAAGATCGGCTCGCCGCCAAGCTGGGAAAGGGTCTCCGTAACGATTGTGCTCGCCCCGCCTCCGAACAGGATCGGGAGGATCTGCTTCCCTCCCAGGTCCGAAACGTGGGCTTGGCCCTGGTAGCTCGATTCGGACCACTCTCGCATCTCTTCCTCGAAAGAGGTTTCGTTGCTCGGATACTCGGGCCACTCGATCCCCATGTCGCGGGTTTTTCGATTGTTGGTATCGAACGTCGCCTTGAAATCGCAGGCAAATGCCTTACCGGTACGGGAGATTCGCCATGGATTGATCTCGCAACTGAGCATGCCGGTCGAGATGAACATGTCCCATTGGCTGACCAGGTGGCGGGCGAGAACCGCGTTCGGCTGCCCTTCGAGCCCCAGTTTGCTAAGCGATTCGGACGCCTCGTAGGCGTTCAGGCCTCGGAAAATACCAACCGGGATCGTGACGATCTTGTCCTCCGGGACGCTTTCGATATCAACACCCCCTTCAAGGGATATGGTCAAGGACGGACCGAGGAGCTTCGAGTTATAGGTAATCGCCGAGAAGATCTCCCAATCGGCATCGACCGCTTGGACCATGTAGGCCGTGCGTGGCTGTTGGCCGGAGACCTCGGTTGCAGCGACCTGTTTGAGCATCCGGACCGCCTGGCGATAGTCGGAGACCCGGCGGATGACGCCCGCCTTGCCTCGTTTCCCTGTAAGGACGTCCGGCTTGATGATGCCGGTGCCCCATTTTTCCAGCTTCTCCTTCACGACCGATTGAGCAACCGGCTCGACGACGAACTCAGGGGTGGGGATTTTGAATCTCCAGGCGAGTTCCTTCAAAAAACCTAATTCTCCGACCTTTTCACTCATCAGTCTTTCCTAAGCATTTCGTCGATCTTGCGTCGCATCTAACATTTCAAGGCCAAGAAGCCGTGTTTCGGGGAGTATCAATAGAGCGGGACGCATCTTTATAGGGAGGGGCGAGAGTCTTTCCAGAGGTGACGAAAAAATGGCCAGATTTCGAACTTCCGTCACAACATGGGTGCTTTTTCTTGAGAGCCGCACTGCCAGTGACTCGTTTGGCAGCTGCAAATGGATCATTATGCATGCGGGCTCAATAGCACAGAGTTGCGGCCTCCGCCGATCAAGCCGGTTTTTGACGTTGATCTCTTTTCGTGGCGTTCGCGGGTCCTGTTTGCAAATCGAAAGTGGGGAACGATTACACTTTGACCATACTTTTATAGTATCAGTCCGTACATTTGCGGCGGCCGGGAGCTTTTGGCCTGTATAGGTGAAAAAGGGCACCGCTACGGCTAAAAGTCTCAGTCGACGACGGAGAAAAATCCTCCGCCCAATTCACGAAAAAACGTGAATAAATGGGAGTTTGACAGTTTGCCAAACCCTCTTCTTTTGAATGTAAAACATGTGGTTTATGGAGGCTAGACCTATTTGGTGAGGAAAGGAAAAAATCTTGCGATATTTCCAAAATTTTCCGTCAGCCAACCATCACGCTACTCGAACCACACCAGGCGAGGTCTTTCTCGAAAAACAAGATGCCTCTATTCAATTATTTATCATCTTTCCAATGAGGTACGTAAAAAAATGGGCAGAAACCCCAAATTTTGCAAACCAGAATCGAGAGCAAGGCCAAATCGATCACAGAGAAATGACTCGGGAAAAACCAAGCCGTTTCGTATTGACAGACAAACTGGACATATTTTTAGGGTGGAATCGCTACAATCCGAAAGAAACGTCGATGACGAGAAGAAATCGTCGACGCCCCGCAGCCGTTCTGATAGGCAATAACACTACCACCGCATCAGCATGGTAGCCCAGGTCAGCCCGGCTCCAAAACCGCTCATGAGGACCAAATCGCCATCCTTGATCTTATTGGCCCGATTCAATTCATCGAGAATCAGCGGAATGCTGGCGGCCGTGGTGTTGCCATATTTGGCCAGATTGCACACAACCCGTTCCGAACCGATCCCCAGCGACGAGGCGGCCGAATCGATAATCCGCATATTGGCTTGGTGGAAAGCACACCAATTGACGTCCTCCAACGGCACCTCGGCCCGCTCGAGAACCTGCCGAACGGACGTTTCGAGCGTACGGACAGCCCACTTGAAGACCGCACGGCCTTCCATCTTGAGATAATGGAACCCTTCAGCGAACCCCTCCGGCGAGAACGGCATTTCCGATCCACCCATTGGTCGGTAAAGATAGGGCCGCCCGCTGCCGTCAGATCCGAATGCAAAACCGAGGAGTCCCTGCTCTTCCGTACCCGGCTTCAGGATGACCGCTCCGGCACCATCGCCAAACAAGGGGTAATTTCGATCCTCAGGCGGGGAAAAACGACTACTACAGTCGGCCCCGACCACCAAAACGCATTTGCTGCTGCCGGTCGCGATGAACTGCGAACCCGTTATAATGGCATAGCCAAAACCGGCACAAGCCGAATTCAAATCAAACGTACCGGCAACCAAACCAAGTTCTTCCTGAAGAAAACTGGCCGTCGAAGGGAGTAGGTGGCTAGGTGTGACGGTAGCAACGATCACCAGATCGATCTCTTCGGGCGAGACAGCCGCATCTTCGATACACCGCTTGGCCGCCTCAAGGGCCAATTGGTTCGTGCCGACCCCTGGTTCGGTATGTCGCCGCTCGTGGATACCCGTTCGTTGGACAATCCACTCCGCATCAAAGCCCATTTCCGCAAGATCTTCGTTGAGAACCAACTTCTCGGGTACATAGCCACCGACTCCGGCGATACGGACGCCGGTCAGTCGTCCAATACGTGATTGAGTCGGTTTACTTCCAAGACGAGGTTTATCGGATTTTGGGGTCATTCGGTTGCCTGTTCTTTTCTAAACAATGTCAGGGTCGATAGCGTTTTGGCATAACAATCGGATGACTTATCAACGCCCAGCATTTTAGGGGGCATTGCATTACCTCCGTATGGCACCATTGCGAAAAGCCGCTCGGTAAATGCTTGCAATTTGACTCCAAGTATCGAGAAAAACAACAATTAAGCGTCTTTGCACCTTAGCGTAAATATTTGCTCGGCGAACGACAAGTCCTCCTTTGAGTTTTGTTGCCGTGAGAAACGGTTATTTACGGAAAGATCACAAATTGTCTTCGGCTGTAACAAGACTTTTACTTTTCAAAAACTTTTGCACGCCGCCATACCACTGGAATCAACAAACTGTTATGGGCAAGTCTGGCATGTACTGTAAGGATGAATATCTTAAATCATGTTTTTCATCGATCTGTCACTACAAACTACAGAAAATACCCTATTTTTCTCACGATCCGTCTCAGTCCCGGACCGAAAACCGATCAACCCCCTTTCTGAAAAAAATATACCGAGAAGTGGCCCGATAGGGGGGTGCAATGGGGGTGGATTCTGCGTTAGACTGATTGTTCTGTTGTGTGTAGATTTGACTACCAATGGTAGTCCACTCTCAAGAGGGAGATCGCTCTGAGACCTTAGGATTTCGGAAGCTTAACCTTCCTTGCGACGAGTTTTGTGTACCCTAACCCCCATTTCGTTCTTTAACAGTCAATTTTCATGTGCATTCTGGCCATTCAATACAAAACGGTTTCGGCTGCGCCGATTTTGGTCGCCCATAACCGCGAGGAATATTACAACCGTCCCACCCAAGCCCCGAAAATCCAGTCGGGCAAACCACGCGTCATCTGCGGAATCGACCGCAAAGCGGGGGGAACCTGGATGGGAATCAACCAGCATGGACTTTTCGTCGTGGTGGCCAACCGCCATAAGACGAACAAGCCCTATGAGCCCCGATCCCGCGGTCTGCTCTGTCGCGAGCTGCTCTCGAAGGCAAATGCCTACGAAGCGATCGACTATGCCGGTGCCGAGCTTCGGTCCGGTAACTACGACGGCGCCAATTTCCTCTGTGCGGACGCCAATTTCGGAGCGGTTATTTATGCAGGCGATTTTATAGAAACAATAGAACTGAAGCCGGGCCTCCACCTGCTGACCAACGGGGATATGGACGATCGGACCGACACGCGTCAGGAATTTATCCGCCGCCAGTTGACTTTGCAGAAAATCGAGTCGCCTGTCACATTTCTCGCCATGGCAAGTCGTGCCTTTGCTCGGAAAGCGGATGCGGACGGACGACGCGGGGTCGTGATGACCGGTGGAGAAAAAGGTACGGTATCCTCGGCCCTTCTTTCACTCTCTCCACGACTGCAGAACTGCACGTTCCAATACGCCCCCGGCCCTCCTCACGAAACTTCGCTTGACGACTGCTCGGCCTTGCTGCGACAGGTCCTTTCGACCGACAAAAGCAAAGAAGCACGAAAACGAGAGTTGGAAGAACTTGAGGAGTTGGGTGAGTTAGAAGACGAGATGGATTAAGTCTTATAGGTCAAAAAACGCTACAGTTGTATAATAATATGCGCATCAGCAAGGATGATTAGCATTGGGGTCAGCACCCCAGTTACAAGGAAGGTACTATGAAAAAGGTTCCCGCGAGCCGATACCTGGTTTTTTTCGCGATCGTCATGATTGGTTGTGTGGCCGACCTCTGGAGCAAGAGCTACATGTTCTCCTGGTTGGGAATGCCATTGGACAAACCACCGGAAGAATCTACATACTGGATCATAGACGGAGTTTGTGGTTTCCAAACCAGTCTGAATGAAGGGGGCCTGTTTGGATTGGCGCAGGGGGCCGTGCACTGGTTTGCCATATTTGCCGGCATCGCTTTTGTCGCTATCTTATTTTGGCTGTTCTTCCTCGGCGCGGCACGAAGTTGGCTTCTGACCATTTCACTCGGTTGTATCGGATCTGGCACGCTCGGTAACATGTACGACCGTCTTGGAATGCCTGGTCTGAAGTGGAATTATGCGATCGAAGGGCTGCATCAGATCGGCGACCCGGTCTTTGCGGTCCGGGATTTCGTACGGATCGTCATCATGGGCTGGACGTGGCCCAATTTCAATCTGGCCGACAGCCTCTTGGTCTGCGGAGCGATTCTCCTCGGGATCCATGCATTTTTCTACTCCACCCCCCCAAAAAACGCCGAGGATACTGAAGAAGCCGGAAACGAAACAGAAAGCGGCAAGGCATCTGAAGAAACCGAAACTCCACGCGAGTAGAACCAAACCTCAAACGGAGAAAATGAACGATGCAAGAACAGTCATCCATAAAATGGGCCAATTTTATCATACCGGTCCTTCTCGTTGTTGCGTTTATCGTGTTCTATTTCACCACGCGACAACCGGCTATTGACCTAGGCGGCATGACGGTTGAGCAAATGCCCCTAGATCCCTTTGTCATACCGGAAGGCGAACCGGGCGTAACAAAAACGGCGGCCGATTTGCAGGGAAAAATCACGTTCGTCAGCTTTTGGGCCACTTGGTGTGGGCCATGCCAGATGGAATTGCCTCATGTCGGAGCACTTGCCCGACATTTCCACGAAGATCCCGACGTTCAGATTTGGACCATTTTATTGGAAAATCAGGCGGACGAAAAAACACAGAATGCCGTTCTCCAGATCTTCGACCAGAAGAACGTCGCGATGCCCGTCTACGTCCTCACCGGGCCTCTGAAACCCGAAACACTTGAGCCAGAAAAAATTCCCAACGCGATACTCGTCGATCAAAATGGGAAAGTGGTGAAACGCTGGATCGGCGGCAATGGGAATCTAGAGAATGAGGTTATCGAACTGGTCGCCGCGCTGAAAAATAATACGGGAAAAGCGGCCGCTCCAAACCCCTAATCACACCACTATACAACGGTCTCCTTTGTCTACTTTCCCCCTTTTAGAAGGGGTTCGGGCTCCTTGCTCCGCCGCGACGGCTCTGCTATTCTAAATGGTTTGGGAGTAGATCATCTGCGTCACCTGAGCGGCTTCATTCTGGCCTGCCACCGGCGCGGTATCTATATGAGTAAAACCCGCACCTACCAGACCTCCTATGATGGAACCTCGCGAGTTTGCCGGAAATCGACTGATTTGTATCCGTGGGGCACGGGTTCACAATCTCAAGAACCTCGATATCGATATCCCGCGGGACCGGTTTGTCGTAATCACCGGCCCGAGCGGCTCCGGCAAGAGCTCACTGGCCTACGACACCCTCTACGCCGAAGGACAGCGCCAGTATATCGAGAGTCTCTCGGTCTACGCCCGCCAGTTCCTCAATCAAATGGAGCGGCCCGACGTCGACATCATCGAAGGGCTCCAACCGACCATCTCGATCGACCAGCGGAGCGGGATCACCAACCCACGCAGTACGGTCGCGACCGTAACCGAAATCTACGACTATCTGCGGCTGCTCATGTCGCGACTTGGCGAACCGACCTGCTACCAGTGTGGCGAGCCGATCCGGCAACAGTCACCTGAACAAATTCTCGACAGTCTGCTGGCCCTCGAAGACGGGACACGCATGATGATCATGGCCCCCATGGTCCGCGGTCGTAAAGGGGGACACATGGAAACCTTCGAGAAGATCCGAAAGCTGGGCTTCGTCCGCGCACGCGTCGACGGCCACGTGATCGACGTCCAGCAACCACCGGAACTTTCCCGCTCGAAAGCCCACACTATCGAAGCAATCGTCGATCGGGTAGTGGTCCGAAAGGGGATCCGCGATCGGCTGACCGAATCGATCAAGCTGGCAATCCGCAATGGCGAAGGTCTGGTTCTGGTAACTTATGAAGAGAAGCTGGACGAAGACGAGATCACGCCGGATCATCAACCGGTCAAGGGGACCGGGACGATTCGGCCCGGCGTTTGGCACGACATCCTCTACAGCACCGAGTACGCCTGTCCGTACTGCAAGATCAGCTATGAAGAACTCGAGCCGCGAACATTCAGCTTCAATAGTCCCTACGGTGCCTGTCCGACTTGTGAAGGGCTTGGTGTCCGTGAAGAATTTGACCCCGAGCTTATCATCCCGAACCGAAAGCTCTCGATGGCGGCCGGTGCCTGCGTTGCGTGGAAAAGCGGAAGCAAAGCGGCCGAAAAACGATACCGTGTCCCGATCGAGGCCTTTTTGAAATCGATCGGCCTCAAGTGGGAAACGTCACTCGAACGACTCTCGGACGAGCAATTCGATCTGCTGCTTCGTGGCAATAAAAACGGTGGCAAGTACGTCGGGCTGCTGAACCTGCTGGAAAAAGAATTTGCCACGACCACCAGCGAGGCGACCCAAAAACGTCTCGCCGTGTTGCGAGGTGAAGTGGTCTGTGTCGATTGCGAAGGGTCGCGACTCCGGCCCGAGGCACGAAGCGTCCGGGTGGCCGATCATGCGATTCACGAAATCACACTCCTGACGGTCCACGAAGCACGATCGTTTTTCGAAGAGCTCGAATTTCCCGAGGAAGATCACCCGATCGCCGAACCGCTCCTCTCGGAGATCCGCTCGCGACTCGATTTCCTCGACAACGTCGGGCTGGGTTATCTGACGCTTGATCGGCCGGCCGATACGCTTAGCGGAGGCGAACTCCAACGTGTTCGGCTCGCCACGGGCCTCGGCTCGGGTCTGGTCGGAGTTTGCTACATCCTCGATGAACCCTCGATCGGCCTCCACCCGCGAGATAACCAACGACTTATCGGCGCGATGCGAGACCTGCAGCAACGGGGTAACTCGATCGTGGTCGTGGAGCATGACGAGGCTATCATGCGTCAGGCCGACTGGCTCGTCGACATGGGCCCCGGAGCCGGAAAGCATGGCGGTCAGATCGTCGCGCAAGATCAACCGAAAAAACTGGCCGACGACGAAGGCTCGCCGACCGGCCGATACCTGGGCGGGCATGAACAGATCGCCGTCCCCAAAAAACGACGCCGTACGGCCAAGTCCCGCTCGCTGACCATTCAAGGCGTGACGACCAACAACCTGAAAGATGTCACGGTCCAGTTCCCGCTCGGAGCACTCGTCTGCGTGACCGGTGTAAGCGGCTCGGGAAAAAGCTCGTTGTTGGACGAAACGCTTGCTCGTGCCTTAACGCGACGGCTCGGTGGCGTGGCTCCCAAGCCTGGCCCACATGCCGGCCTGCGTGGCGTCAGTCAAATCGATCAGGTTATCCAGATTGATCAATCTCCGATCGGGCGCACCCCCCGCAGCAACCCGGCGACCTATACCGGCGCGTTCGACGAAATCCGCAAAGTCTTCGCCGAAACACGCGCTGCCAAACAACACGGCTATCGCGTCGGGCGGTTCAGCTTCAACGTAAAAGGAGGACGGTGCGACGAGTGTCAAGGACAGGGACAGATCAAAATCGAGATGAACTTCCTGCCCGACCTCTACGTGCCATGCCCCGAGTGTCAAGGAAAACGGTTCAACCACCAAACGCTCCAAGTACGTTATCGCGACAAATCGATCGCCGACGTACTTGACATGCGAGTAGACGATGCGGCCGAGTTTTTCGAAAACTTCCCCGCCCTGGTCCGACTGTTGACCGGGCTGCACGAAGTCGGACTCGGCTACCTGACGCTCGGCCAGCCATCGACAACCCTTTCCGGCGGTGAGGCACAGCGAGTAAAACTTGCGACCGAGCTCTCGCGGCAAACGGCCGGCAAAACGGTCTATATTCTCGACGAACCGACCACCGGCCTCCACTTCGACGACATCAACAAACTACTCCTCGTGCTCGGGCGGCTCGTCGACATGGGCAACACGGTCATCGTCATCGAGCATAACCTGGACGTGATCAAGTCAGCCGACTGGATCATCGATCTCGGCCCCGAGGGAGGCGAAGAAGGAGGCCACGTTGTCGCCACAGGCACACCCGAAGAGATCGCCGCCTTGGAAAACAACTACACCGGCTACCACCTCCGCGAGGTCCTAAAGTAGGTCAGGGCTTGCTCTGACGATGTGTAAGGTGAAATCGCCAAAAAAACGTTGATGGTCGTTAACCATCTTTACTTCGTCAGGGCAAGCCCTGACCTACATAGTGAAACAACCAATCACCCAAAAATATCCTATCCTTATGAAGAGGTCTCGCCCAACGGCGACCGCTACAATCCTTATTATCGAAAGAAAACAATCATGGCAACAAAACGACTCGCCTGTATCGTCGGAGCTCGTCCCAACTTCATGAAAATGGCGCCGCTGCTTCGTGCGTTTGCAAAACATGACAACCTCGAACCGGTCCTCATCCACACTGGCCAACACTATGACCGAAATCTCTCCGACGTCTTTTTCGAAGAACTCGAAATGCCACGCCCTGACGTGAGTCTTGAGGTCGGCTCGGGCAAGCACGGCGCACAGACAGCCCGCGTGATCGAGCGATTTGAAGAGGTTCTCGAGTCGGCCGAAGAAGAAGGCAAGCCGTTTAGCCGCGTGATCGTCGTCGGCGATGTCAACTCGACCATGGCGACTACGATCGCGGCAATCAAGATGCAGATTCCCGTGGCCCACGTCGAAGCCGGTCTGCGAAGCTTCGATCGAACCATGCCTGAAGAACTCAACCGTCTGATCACCGACGCGGTCGCCGACATGCTGCTCGTTTCGGAACCGGACGGCATCAAGAACCTCAAGGCGGAAGGCCAGCCGGACGAAAAAATCCATTTGGTCGGAAACGTCATGATCGATACGCTCATGAGCCTGCTGCCCAAAGCCCAAAAACGAGACGCGTTGAAAAACGTCGATGTGACGCCCGGCGAGTACGGACTGGTAACGCTCCACCGGCCGGCAAACGTCGACTCGCCCGAGACGCTCGGCCCGATGCTCGATGTGCTGCTCGATACGGCGAAGAAGGTCAAGCTGGTCTTCCCGATCCATCCTCGCACCATGGCACGGATCGAGTCGTTCGGGTTCAACAAGAAAATCGAAGAGGTCCACGGCTTGATCCTCTTGGAACCGCAAGGCTATCTCGACTTCCTCGCGTTTTCCTCACAGGCGAAGGTGATCGTCACCGATTCGGGCGGGCTGCAAGAAGAATCAACCGTGCTCGGCATCCCCTGCCTGACCGCGCGTCCCAACACGGAACGACCGATCACCGTCACGCAAGGAACCAGCACGCTCGTCGGAAGTGACGCAACTAAGCTGCAAAAGCATCTCGACGAAGTGCTTGACGGCACCTACAAGCAGGGCACCTGCCCCGAGCTGTGGGACGGCCATGCGTCCGAGCGTATCGCTCAAATCCTCGCCGACGAGTAGTCATCACCCAAGAACGATAAGACTCCCTTATGGCCAGCGTACCACCCCATCAAGAAGATGACCCCATCCGAACACGTCGATCTTCGGACGAAATCCGGCAGTGCGGCTGTCCGATCGGGGAGCTGGGAATCAAAGTCGCTCACGACATGAACCTGCACCATGCCGAGCTTTGGCAGTGGGGACTGGAACATGTCGAGCTGCCCACAAGTGAAACGACCGCGATCCTCGACATCGGCTGTGGAAGCGGTATGCTGGTCAAGATGATCTCGGAACAAACGCAAGCCGCTCGGCTCTGTGGGCTGGATCACTCCAGCGACATGGTCATGCTCTCACGCAAGACCTGCGCCGAGCTATGCAACGAAGGCCGGGCCGAGTTCTTCACCGGCAGCGTGTCGGAGCTACCTTTCGCCGACGAGACGTTCGACTTGGTGACAGCCTTCGAGACGATCTATTTCTGGCCCAGCATCGAAAGCGATCTTCGCGAAGTGTGGCGGGTGCTCCAACCGGGCGGAACTTTTCTCGCCGTCACCGAATCGTATGACCACCCGGCGTTTGCCGAACGCAATCAATACTGCATGGACCTAGCTGGTGGACAAACATTCACACCCAAAGGAATCACGACTCTGCTCGAAACGGCCGGTTTCAAAAATATCAACGTCGATACGATCGAGGAAAAGAATTGGATGGCGGTGGTTGCTAAAAAGTAGTGTTCAGAACCGAAATAGGGACTGACGTCCCAATTTCGGCTTGAGATTTCTTCTAATTCATGCCTCTACGTGTTCCTTCCGGAAATCTCGCGGAGTTATTCCTTCCTGACGCCGGAAAACGGTCGCGAAATACTGGCTCGACCCAAAGCCGCACTTCAACGCGATCTGCAAGACACTCAAATCGGTATCGAGCAGCAACTGTTTCGACTTTTCGAGACGCTTTACGTTGAGATATTCATTCGGCGAAAGATTCGTCAGCCGCTTGCAATGGTTCGTAAATTGAGTCACACCCAGACCACATGACTTGGCAAGTTTTTTGAGTGACCAATCATAGGCCAACAGATCTGTATCACGGGCAAGCGTTTTGAGAAACAGCTCAACTGTCCGTTGTGAGCTCGATAGATTCGAGTCGAGCATCAGTTTCTCTTTACGGAACATGTCGAGCAAGAGGATGAGCAACTCGTTGATCCGCAATGCCAGTTGCGACGTACTGCTCCCATTGCGATCGGCAACGACACTTTCCCCAATATCGTGAAAGCAACGTCGGATCGAACTATTGGCCTTCCAGACCGGCTGCTCGTTATGACGAAGGATCCTGGTAAGCTGGTCGATATCCGCGGGACTCAAAATGAGCCAGCCGGGCCACTCCCACGTTTGGTTCGGTCGACGCACTTTGACGTCAATAATCAGACAGTGGAGCCGATTCGCGCCGATGTGCGGATCACCTAGGCTGTGCTCCTGCCATGGCCGGGTGATCGTTAGATGATCGGGACTCAATTGATAGTTATCCCCGTCGACTTTGAAGGCAAGATGGCCCGTCTCGAGAAAAGTGAGCTCAACCCCCTCGTTGCGATGAGGGTCAAGTCCCCAATCTTGAGGTTTCCTCGCGTCCCAAAAGCCGACCGATTTGACTCCCGGCAGCATTCCGTCCGTCAACCGACGGCCCGGATAATGACCGCGGGCAAGGGCTTCCTGCACTAAAGTCCCTTTTTTTATAGCCTCAACGACCGGTTGGCACGTATCTGCTTCGTAGACAGTGGTCTCATTATGGTATCGGGGAATTTTCATGCTTCGATTTTATCGTGAAAGCAAACCCATTCCAAACAGAAAATGTTCAAAATCGACCACTTGGCCAATATTGAACGACGACGCCACCTATTTTACGTAAAATGCGTGTTGCAATTAATTCAGTTCCGTTTTCGCTTCCATCCCGTTTTTCAGGAGAATACAATAAATGGGTAAGATATATCTTGGCGTCAATATGGAATATGTCCGTCACGAAGACAAGCCATTTGCATGGGGTGTCGAAAAGGCGGCCGAGCTTGGATACGACTATGTCGAGCCGATGGTCCACTGGGGTCGGGAGCTGCTCAGCGAGGCAGGTTACTTCCACAGTGTCTCGATGCTCGATGATCCGCATCTCATGCTCCGCACCTGCGAAAAGGCAGGCATAAAAATTTCCGGTCTTTCGGCCCATTGCCCCCTTTGCAAGCCGGAAATCAGTGTCGAATATCTCAAGCAAGCGATCCGATACGCTGCCGAGATGGGTGTGAAAGTCGTGAACACCGACGAAGGCCCCAAGCCCGACTGGACCACCTCGGATGAAGATCACGTCCTCATGCGATACACGCTGATGGAGGCCGCCAAAGTGGCCGAACCGCGAGGGGTCATGATCGGACTTGAGCAGCACCAACAATACAGCAAAACCCCCGATGGACTCGACCGGATTTACGGACTGGTCGATTCGCCCGCAATGGGGATTAACTTCGACACCGGCAACAGCTTCCTCGGCGGTGAAGAAATCATGCCGTGGCTGGACCGCGTTTGTGATCGGTTAATTCACGTCCACGCAAAAGATATTTCCTACGAGCAAGCGGACGCCGAGCGGGGACAAGTAACCGGCACGGCGGTCGGTTGTGCCTGTGGCGACGGCGTCACCGATTGGGCAGCCGTGATTGAAAAGTGCCGTCAGGCCCCTCGCGACCTGGTCTTCAGTGTCGAATGCGGCACGGTCGAACAGGCTGCTCGCAGCATCAAACACCTTCGTCCGTTGTTGTCGTAACGAATATATGATATAAAAGATCACGTCTGGCGGTCGAACTTGCTCGATCGCCGGACGATCATAATAAACACAAACCAAAACGTCCCCACCTCACCTTCCCTCCTAACCTAAGAGGTTATTGTCATGGCAAAAACACATTCTCCTAATCCGTCAGGCAACACTCGAAGAGATTTTTTGAAAACGACCGGCCTGATCGCCGGTACGGTTGCCGTTGGTTCCCTTGCAACACCGGCCGTTCATGCGGCGGAAAAAAACACGATCAAAATCGCACTGGTCGGAGCCGGTGGACGAGGTACCGGTGCGGCGGCCCAGGCCCTGGCAACATCCGGCCCGACAAAACTTTGGGCCGTTGCCGACGTTTTTGGTGACCAAGTTCAAAAAAGCATCAATCGCCTTTCAAAGAAGCGAGCCAAGCAAGTCGATGTCCCCAAAGAACGGCAGTTCGTCGGGTTTGACGGGTACAAAAAAGCGATCGACTCGCTCGACAAAGGGGATGTGGTCTTGCTGACGACCCCGCCCGCGTTCCGACCGATGCATCTGGAATATGCGGTCAAAAAGGGCATCAATGTTTTTATGGAAAAATCGTTCGCGGTCGACGGGCCGGGCGTGCGTCGCGTGTTGGCAGCGGGCAAGGAAGCTGAAAAAAAGAGCCTCAAGATCGCCGGTGGCCTGATGTGCCGTCACTATCAACCGTTGGAGATGGCGATCGAAAAAGTCCACAAC
>JASFHG010000009.1:0-17964 GCA_050123355.1 Planctomycetia bacterium | reverse complement strand
CGGCCCGACTGGGTTGTCGCGCAAGGTGACACGACCAGCACCCTGGCCGCATCGATGGCCGCGTTTTACCGCCAAGTCCCGTTCCTCCACGTCGAGGCCGGCCTCCGCACGAACGACCTGACCGCCCCGTGGCCCGAGGAGTTCCACCGCCGCGTGACCGCCTTGGCCACGACCGTCCACTGCGCCCCGACCGCCCGTGCCGTGGAGTCGCTCCGTGCCGAAGGTGTCCCGGCCGAGTCGATCCACCTGACCGGCAACACGATCGTCGACGCCTTGCAACACGTGCTCACTCACCCCTTCCCCCCTTTAGCCGACGGGCCTGCCCGTCGCTTCCTAGATACCGAAGACCCCCTCGTCCTGATCACCGGCCACCGTCGCGAGAATTTCGGCCCCGGCCTGGAGTCGATCTGTCGCGCGATCCACGTTCTGGCCGAAACGTTTACTGAACATAAGTTCATATATGCCGTCCACTTGAACCCGGCCGTCCGCCAAACGGTCGACCGGCTGCTCGGCGAGCAAGGCGACACCCCCTCCAACATCCACCTGATCGACCCGCCGATCTACCCCGAGTTCGTCCGGCTCATGGTCCGCTCGACGCTCATCCTCTCCGACTCGGGCGGGATCCAAGAAGAAACGCCCACGCTTGGCAAGCCGCTTTTGATACTGCGAGAAACGACCGAGCGGCCCGAGGCGGTCGAAGCAGGCACGGCGGTGCTGGTCGGCACGGATACGAACCGGATCGTGGACGAGGCGTCTGAGCTGCTGCGATCCGCAGAACGACGGGCTGCGTTTGAGAACAAAGAAAATCCGTTCGGGGACGGTCACGCGGCGAAACGTATCGCAGTGATACTAGAAGAAAAAAGATAAAAACAACCCCGATGCGAAGCATCGGGGTCCAAAAAGTTTTTGAAAGGGGTCTGGGGAAAACTTTCTTCAGAAAGTTGTCCCCAGTGAGCGAGGGTAGTACTAAGAGCATAGCACGATGGTACCGCTTCAATATAGGCCGGTGCTTCGCACCGGCACACTTTGGTTTTGCAGGTAGGTTCCCGTTTAGCCGCCGGACATCGTCCGGCGTGTTTTTTCGCGGTTTCTAAACGCGCCGAACGATGTTCGGCGGTTAAACGTTATCGATGCTGCGCATCAGCGTTTTTTCTTCTTACGCTTCGACGCCCAGCATCATCACGTTGATCCCCGACCCGATCCCCAACATCGCCACCCGATCGCCCGCGTTGACAAAACCGTCCTCCCAACCAACCCCTGCCCCCATCGGCAAAGCGACCGAGCCGGTGTTGCCGAAACGGTCGAACGTCACGTAGTCCCGGTCCAACGAGAGGCCCAACTCCTCGAGCAGCAACTTGCGATGGGCACGGCCGACCTGATGGCAAAAGGTCTTGTCGATCCGGTCGGGCGTCCAGCCGAGCGAGTCGCAAAACTCGGTAAACGTACGCTTCGCCGCACTGACGCCCTCTTTCAAGAGCGTTTCGGAATCGGTCTCCATCACCGCCTCCATGCCGTCCGACTGGCAAAGGTCGCAGTGGTCGGTCGACGCGGTCGAAACGCCGCCGAGCAACCGGTGGCCGGACCGGCTGAGGTCGCGATGGGTCAGAAGAATCGCCGCACTGCCGGACCCGATCGTCAACGAAGCGAACGCCGGCTTGATGTTTTGACGAGTCAAAGAAGGATCGTTGAGCAACAGGTCGATCGTCCGCTCGAGCAACTCGCGACTGTCCTCGGTCCCGACGACCATGCCCGCCTCGATCTGGCCGAGCTCGATCATCGATGCGATCTGGACCGTGCCGTTGAGCAGGCCGAGGCACGCGTTGGAAAGGTCGTACACCACACAATCGCTCGACAAACCGAGCCCATGATGGACCCCGGCGGCCGTGGCCGGTTCGAGAAAATCGCGACAGACTGAGCCGTGGATCAGCGCCCCGATCTTTTGGCGGTCGATGCCTGACTGCCCGATCGCCTTCTCGCCCGAAAGGATGCTCTTTTCGGAAGGACGGGTGCCCGGCGGGAAGAGTCGCCGCTCGTGGATGCCCGACATCAGCTCCAGCCGCCCCTCGGGCAGGCGAAGCCGTTGGTAAACCGACGCAAGCCGTTGCTCGATCTCCTCGGAGGTGACAACCTCTTCCGGCAGAGTATAGGCGATCGTTTCGAGACAGACGTTTTGAAAGCGAAATTGCATGGTGTAACAGAGGACAGAGGATAGACGACAGATACGGTTTAGCCGACGAACACGTTCGTCGCGTTTTCGCAACTTCAAAACACGTCGGACGATGTCCGACGGCTATTGAGTTTCAGATATTTAACGTTACAGAACCTCAACATCAGTACCAAGCCGGAATTGGGACGATAGTCCCTATTCCGGGTCCGTACTACGCGGTTTATCACAGCTCCTTTGATCCGGAATAGAGCACGCTTCGCGGCCCAATTCCGGCTTGATTATGTAACTTTAAATACCTGAGACTCTATAAACGAAAAACGCAGGAACTTTTTACATAAAAAACCTAGCAGCCCGGCTCATCTTTTCGGGCTTCGAGAGAACACATCTTCTCGACGCGTCGTTCGTGGCGACCCCCTTCAAACTCGGTGGTAACCCAGATGTCGATCAGACGATCCGCCAGCCGCTCGCCGAGCATGTCGCCGGAGAGGCAGAGGACGTTCAGGTCGTTATGACGTCGTGCCAACTCGGCGGTCACGAAGTCGTGACACGGAGCCGCACGCACGCCGGGGAATTTATTCGCGACGATGGCCATGCCGACCCCGGTCCCACAGACGAGGATCCCGCGATCCACTTCCCCTCGACTCACTTTTCCCGCGATCGAGGCGGCGATATCCGGGTAATCAACCTGTTCTTCACCGACCGGACCTTCGTCAATCACTTCTTGATTGAGTGACTGCAAGTGACTGACAATCTTTGCGCGTAAATTTGTGCCACGATGATCACTGCCGACTGCAATACGCATCTGTAGCTTCTCCTTCTCTCAGGGGGGACCTCTACGCTTTCTTGCGTTGGTGATGGTACACCCTTTTTTTGATTCCTGGTCATTTTTCGCCCTGGACGGCTATTGACCGTCAGATTAAGAATGTCACGAGGCCGACCAACGGGAAGGCCGGCTTGGTGGGGTAAAAGGAAAAACCACCATGACATTTATTTGCTGATGATCAATAAACGACCAAATTGCATAAAATATAAGTTTATCGGTGTTTAGACTCGTTTACAATGCCCCGTTCCGGTAAGATCGGGATAGATTTCATGGAGTTTTGGGTCAACTATCAAAGATGTTGAAAATAGATAACCGTAGGGGACATAGCCCAACCGAGGTCGATTGAGGTATACTACCAGGACCAGAAAAACGAGGCCTTTACGCCCCCAAGCCATAACTGCCCTAGATAAACCTCGACCTGGTAATCTGGGTAATTTATCTTGGTATATTTTGATCACCCAAAAACCCTTCGCCAACGAGAATTTTCGTGGACCCATCCTCTCCAATCCCGCTTGAAGTACTCCTGGTCATAGGATTCATGGTCTGGGTATGTGCCGGCTTTTGGGTTTGGGTTTTCTTGCGAAAACGAAACCACCAGCCAGTATTGCCGGTCGCCCCCCGACGACAAGTTCCGTGGAAGGGGCCTGACCTGATCCTGTTTTTCGTGATTTATGTTGGCAGCATGTTCGCGGCGCATGCAATTTTGAACTTTTTACCTGGAAAAATATACGACCCCCCGCCGTCTGACACAACGAGCGAAATCGCATCGAACGAAACGCCCCCGCACCACAAGCACAAACCACTGACCGAAGAAAAAACACAATCCAACGGCAAGAAAAATGAACATCCCATCGTCATGCTCCTACGCAGCAAGGACCCACGGATGCTCTTTCTCTGTTTCTTTATGGCGGTCATTTTTGCCCCGATCAACGAAGAGATTACCTACCGCATGTTCATACAGGGGTATTTAGAGAAACTAGACTGGCGGTTCCGGCGATGGTCTAAACACCCCCACAACCCGCGACTTGAATCACGAAGTTCGTTTTTAAGCTCTCTGCCATGGGGAATGGTTCCGATCTTGGCCACATCCGCCTTTTTCGCGATGCTCCATTTTCGCAAAGCGGCTGAGCCGCCCCCCATGGACCTGCTTCTCCGAACAACGCTTACCCTCATGATCGGCGGAACCATTTCGCTCTTGCTCCTATTCCCTTGGCTGGGAATTGTCCGCAAGGCCCGACTGGTCGATTTCGGGATCGTGCCGAAAGAAATTCCCAAGGATATATTCCGGGGAATCCTCGGATTTATTGCCGTCACCGTTCCCGTTTACGGGATCCAGTTTGCCACCGCACCGCTGGTCCCCAAGGAGATTTCCCAGGACCCGATTTCGATCTTTTTCCTCGCGATCGCGTTCGGTGTGGTCTGGTGCCGCACCCACCGTCTGATCCCCTCGATCGTGATGCACATGCTCTTCAACGGATTTAGCCTGACGATGGCCATGTACATGCTACGGGGCGGCTTTTAAAAAAGCTTCAGAACGTGCCGGCCGGCCACCCAACTGGCCCATATCCGCTTTTGCGCAAGCAACCGACACCCCATCCCCAAACCGTGCCTCCATATATTGGAAATTCGCTAATTTCGCCTTGACGTCAAACATACTTCTCTCTATTCTCTCGCGATGCAAGAAGATGCCACTGTACATGTGCCCGTTTTGCTGGGCGAGGTTATCGAATCGCTCATGCCCAGCCGCGGGAAAATCATCGTGGACGGCACATTGGGCGGTGGTGGGCATACACGTGCCCTTGCGGAAAAAGTGGGACCCGATGGGCTGATCATCAGTGTGGATCGCGATCCGATCCCGGTCGAACGAGCGAACCGCACGATGGAGGGCCTGCCGGTCCGGACGTTTCAAGCAAATTTCAGCGACATCCCCGAGGTGCTCGCGGAAATGAACCTCGAAAAAGTGGACGGCGTGCTGTTGGACCTGGGACTTTCCAGCGATCAGTTGGCCGACGACGAACGAGGGTTCAGTTTTTCGAGCGACGGCCCTTTGGACCTTCGCTTCGACACGTCGCAAGGCGAGCCGACCTGGCGACTGATCAATCGGCTCAGTCCGGAAAACCTGGCCGATTTGATTTACGCCTACGGCGAAGAGCGGCACAGCCGCCGGATCGCCCGAGCGATCGTCAAGCGGCGCGAAGAGTCGCCGATCCGAACGACGGTCGAATTGGCCGAGGTCGTACGTCGGGCCGTCCCGAGGAGTCGCGATTCGCAACGGATCGATCCGGCAACCCGAACGTTTCAGGCGCTCCGGATTGCGGCGAACGACGAGCTGAAATCGCTCGAAATTGCCCTGCGGCGGATCCCCGACTGCCTGATTTCCGGCGGTCGCGTGGCGATCATCAGCTTTCATTCGCTCGAGGATCGCCGAGTAAAAGAAGCGTTCCGCGAAGACGATCGATACGAAGTCATTACTCGCCGTCCGATTCGGGCGAGCGAAGAAGAGATAGCAAGCAACCCGCGATCACGCAGTGCCAAACTACGAGTCGCCTCGCGTGTGGCGGAAGATTAACTTTTCACAATAAAAAATAAGGGCGGTGCGGTAGCACCAACCACGTCGCGATGCTTTTTACAGAAAAGTTTTTCGCGACACAAAAACCCAACGGTGCGGCAGCACCAACCAAAACATCCAGGGAGTGGAATCATGGGTAAGGAAGCAAAAATCGGGCTCTCCATTATCGGCATACTGATAATCATCTTCGCCATCGTGCTCGGACAAAAACTGCTCGGTCCGAAGGACGACTCCGAAGTCGCGAAGAACAAGAAGCCGACCGTTTCCCAAAAAGACGGCAAAAAGAAAAAGCCTCCTCGCAGAACAAAACCGTCGCCAAAGCCCAAAGACCAAAAGAACACCGCGGGCAAAAAGAAGCCGCCGACCCCCGCCCTTTCGGTAAGCCAGAATTACCCGGGCGGCAGCAGCACGGCAAGCGATGCGACGAACTGGGCTCAACGCTACAGCAAGTCCCCCGCAACCAACTCCCCGCTCCCCAACACCCAAGGCAGCACGCAACTGCAAGCCCAGACCGGCAACAGCGCCTCGGGCCTGCAGAGTGCCTACCCGAGCTACTCCGGCAATACCTATTCCAACGCCTACACGAACCCTCACTACGCAGCACAATATCCAACACAAAACCCCTCCTCATCCGGTTCCGACTACAAATCGCAATACTCCTATAACCAAAACACCACCACGCCCGACTATGGCACCCATGGCCAAAACGACGGTCAACAAAACCAACGTTACCAATACGGCCAAGAAGATTACAACACGGGTCGAACAGCCTCCTCGGACTATGGCACCCATTCTGCACATGGTGACAGATCCCACTATCGCTCGGCCAGCTTTGACCGGTCGAGGCACGAATATAACAAAGACGATTATGGGCACCGATACAGCTCGGACAACTATAACTACGACTACAAACCATCAAGCTCTTACAGCTCCGGCTCCGACTATGGCGGCGGCCCGCAAGCGGACGGGACCTATATCGTCAAGCCGCACCAGACCTACTACTCGATCAGCAAGGAAGTCTACGGCATCGAGGCCTACTTCAAGGCCCTGGCCGAGGTGAACCGAAGCAGCATCCCCGACGAAAACCGCCTGAAAGTCGGCGACCGGATCAAGACGCCCGACCGAACCGAGTTGGAACGGACCTATCCGGACCTGTGCCCCTCGCCCAAACGGGTCGCCGCGATGGAACGCCGAAGCAAGATCGTCAACAACGGCCCTCGCTATGGCGGTAGTGGACGTCAGTACATCGTTCAGTCGGGCGACACCCTCTACGACATCGCTCGCTACGAGCTGGGCGACGCCGCTCGATGGACCGATATCTACAAGCTCAATCGCCAGTTGCTCGGCGACAGCTTCGACTATCTGACCCCCGGCCTGAAATTGGATATGCCGAGCAAGGACGCCAAAACGGCCGCCGCGGAAACGATCTACGACCCGTCGTCGTCACGCTATGACAACACGAGAGGTTATGACGACACGAGCTCACGCTATAAAGACTATCGAAGCGAGCGACCTCGCACGGCAACCCGCCCCGGCGGCTACCACCGACCGAGTTCGAGCTCTCCGTCCAGCGGCAGTTATCCGTCAAGTAGCTCTCCGTCAAGCAATTACCCATACGGCAACTCGGGAGCGACCTCTCGCGGCTATTAAAAAAGGCATTTCAAAATGCTTGTTAGCCCCGTCGCCTGCGACGGGTTTTTGCCCTAATATACCGGCCGCACGCGGCCAGGCTAACAACACAATAAAACGCTTCTGTGAAATGGCCGACAACCCGAAGGTGCAAAAGCACCTATTAAAAAAATGCCTGAAGCCGGATTCCGAAACGATCGGAAACTGGATGGCCCGACGCATCAGCCGGCCGATGGCACTGCAAGTGACCCGAATCATCGCCCCTCTGGGCATCCCGGCCGACCTGATGACCTGCTTCGCCTGGGCCACCGGACTGGCGGCCGCCGTCGCCTTCGCGTTCGGTCAACCGTGGGGATGGATCGTCGGCGCGATTCTCCTGCAACTCTGGTATCTCTTGGACCATGTCGACGGGCAGCTTGCGCGGCTCTATGAAACCGAGTCGCTCGACGGGGCCGGGCTGGACTACCTCATGCACCACTCGCTCGGGATCGCCGTCCCGCTCGGCGTCGGCTTCGGGCTGCAACATGCCGGTATGGAAGGCTCGACCACGTCATCGCCATGGGCACTTCCGGTCGCGATCGCCTGGGCGCTCGGTCTGCAACTGGTCGTGGCAGTCCACGACACACGATACAAGGCGTTCACCAAACGGCTCAAACGGCTCAAGGGCCAACTGATTGTCGAGGGAGGAAGCGGCGCACGCCCGACGCCAACCGCCGGCCCGCCACTCCGCCCCGATCGGCTCGTGATATGGACCGCCCGCAAGCTTTGCGAACAGCATGTCACGATGAACCTTTTAACCGTCCTGGCGATCCTCGCCCTCTTCTGGCCGGCGTGGATCTATCAAGCCTCGCTCGTCTATCTCATCGTGATGGCGATCGTCGCCTGGCTGGTCGCGATCTGGTCGATCGGCCGCTCGGTCCTTCGCCGCGACGCCGAAGCGGAGTTCGCCGCTTGGTATAAAACGCCGCCGGGCCACACACTCCAAAAAATCGACGGCTGGTGGGTCGTCGAATCGGACGAATCATAGTTCATTGAATCTAAGACACCTAAAGCTACACTCCCAAGCCGATTTTGTGTACGCGAATACGTACATAAAGTCGGATCCCATCATGACTGGGGTTCTACATGATCCGAAATAGGGCACGCTTCGCGGCCCAATTCCGGCTTGAAGATGCAACATGCAACTTTAAACACCTACATTTCCATCGTTTGGGGTATCTTAACCACACCGTTAAAATCGCTACAGTCATCAAAGAAAGCCGTGTTTACCGGAAAACCGCAGAACCTGTAAAGTTTCGCTAACCAAAAACTTGTTCCTAGCCGGTTTGATGGTACTATTAAGTTGAGGGAGCAAATGCTTCCTCACAAATAAGGCTTTCTCACCCCCGTGTTTGGGGCAGAGTCGTTTCTAATGAGCGGTTCTGCCCCTTTTTTTATGCGCGTATTTTGCAGGCAGGGAAGAATCCTGACCTACATTTTCTTAATACGCCCCTCTGCCCGCACCTCAGCCTGCTCAGCCCGATCGGCCAAAGCCGTCAGGCAACCCGCCCCATTTCCCCCAGATTCTGCCAAAATGGCAGTCCCACAAGAGGGGCTTCGAACCGGAAAGAAATTTTTACGGTTTTCCGCCCACCGTAACCAATTACTACAAAACACCTTACACAAAACCACCCTCGCCGCCACCCAAAATCGGCACGGCCTTTGCATTTATGGAAACTGACTCCCAAACGATTCGGTGGGGTCGGAACAAGAGAAGAGGCATTTTTAAACTACTTATCTTAAAAACCTAGCCCTTGGGGCATGCAGTTCGTTAGCCCCGTCGCCTGCGACGGGATTTTAAGACATTTCCGGCCGCAGGCAGCCGGGCTAACATCCTGAAAAACCCCGGGCGGTGGCAACATAAGACATATATATAGAGGAAAGGAAAACAACCATGGCACAAGGTGAAAAAATTATCGGAATCGACCTCGGAACTACCAACTCGGTCGTCGCCGTGCTCGAGGGGAAAGACGCGAAGGTTATCGCCAACGCCGAAGGCAACCGTCTCACCCCGAGTGTCGTCGCGTTCACCGACAAGGGCGAAACGCTCGTCGGCGAACCGGCCCGACGCCAAGCGGTCACCAACCCGCAACGGACCATCTACTCCGTCAAGCGGTTCATGGGCCGTCGTCACAGCGAGGTCGACAGCGAAGAAAAAATGGTCGCCTACAAAGTGACCGGCGATACGGACGAGTACGTGAAGATCCGAGCGGACGACCAAGAGTTCACGCCGCCGGAGATCTCCGCGAAGATCCTCCGCAAGCTCAAGGAATCGGCCGAGGCCTACCTGGGCCAGACAGTCCACAAGGCGGTCATCACCGTCCCGGCCTACTTCAACGACGCCCAACGGCAAGCGACCAAGGACGCCGGCCAGATCGCCGGTCTGGAAGTCGCGCGGATCATCAACGAGCCGACGGCCGCGTCGCTGGCCTACGGCCTCGACAAGACCAAAGCCCACAAGATCATCGTCTTCGACCTCGGTGGCGGTACGTTCGACGTCTCGCTGCTGGACGTCGGGGATGGCGTTTTCCAAGTGATCAGCACCAACGGCGATACGCACCTCGGTGGTGACGACTTCGACGAGTGCCTGATCAACTACGTCGCCGACGAGTTCAAGAAAGAGCAGGGCATCGACCTGCGTAAAGACAGCATGGCCCTGCAGCGGCTCGAAGAGGCGTGCGAAAAGGCCAAGCGAGAGCTCAGCACGGCCCAACAGACCGACATCAACCTGCCGTTCATCACGGCCGATGCCAACGGTCCGAAGCACCTCCAGATGACGATCACCCGCGCGAAGTTCGAGCAGTTGGTCGACCATCTGATCGAGCGCTGCCGCGGCCCGGTCGAGTCGGTCATCGAAGACGCCAAGAAAAAGAACTCGAACTTCAAGCTCGAAGACATCGATGAAGTGGTCCTCGTCGGCGGTTCGACCCGAATCCCGAAGGTCCAGGAACTCGTCACCAAAATGTTCAACAAAGAGCCCCACAAGGGTGTCAACCCGGACGAAGTCGTCGCCTGTGGCGCGGCGATCCAGGGTGGCGTCCTGATGGGCGACGTCCAGGACATGGTGCTGGTCGACGTCACGCCGCTGTCGCTCGGTATCGAGACGCTCGGTGGCGTCATGACCCGACTGGTCGAACGAAACACCAACATCCCGGTCGACCGGAAGCAGGTCTTCAGCACGGCCGACGACAACCAGACCGCCGTGACGGTGAAGGTCTATCAGGGCGAGCGCGAGATGGCCGCCGACAACCGGCTGCTCGGCCAGTTCAACCTGGAAGAGCTCCCGCCGGCACCGCGTGGTGTCCCGCAGATCGAAGTCCGTTTCGACATCGATTCCAACGGCATCCTCCACGTCTCGGCCAAGGACCTCGGCACCGGCAAGGAGCAGAAGGTCCGGATCGAGCAGTCGTCCGGTCTCTCGGAAGACGAGATCGATAAGATGCAAAAAGACGCCGAAGCGCACGCCGGCGAAGACAAACGCCGTCGCGAGCTGGCCGAGACCCGAAATCAGGCCGACTCGATGTGCTTCCAGCTCGAAAAGCTGCTGAAGGAGCATGACGACAAGCTCAAGGACGCCGACAAAGAGGCCGTCAACCAAGCGATCGAAAAGACGCGAGAAGCGGCCAAGGGCGAGGACCTCGACGCGATGAAGTCGGCGGTCCGCGACCTCGAGCAAGCGTCCCACGCCCTGAGCCAGTCGCTCTACTCGCAAGGTGGTGCCGATCCTGCTGCTGCCGCGGCCGCCGCAGGTGCCGCCCCCGGCGGACCAGGCCCCGAAGCCCCAAGCGAAGAGCCGGCCGAGGAAGACGACGCGATCGACGCGGAATTTGAAGTCAAAGAATAACCCAACTTCCTGAAGTCACACACCGAGCGGTCGCCATTTTAAAAAAACGACCGCTCGCTTTATGTAATGTTAGCGGCGGGGCTTGCCCCCGCGTTTTATAGTGCCGGCAAGATAATTTGAGCTTGTGCGCAAGTAGCACAAAATCGCTTGCTTGTAGTGAAACGGTCAAAAATAAGAACGATTTGCACTACCGGTTATTACGAACTCATGCGGGCACGGTTCATTTTATCTGGCCATGGCTATAAAACATAGAACAAAAGGAAAGCTTCAAACGCGGGGACAAGCCCCGCCGCTAACAGACCACACATATCCTTCACTTTCACGGAGCTAATCAATGGCATTTCGACTCGACAAACTGACGATCAAAGCCCAGGAAGCGGTGGCCGCGGCCCAGAACGCGGCACTCGACCGGGGCAACCCGGAGATCGATCCGCTCCACTTGCTCTCTGCGCTGTTGGCGGAGTCCGAGGGGATCGTTGCGCCGTTGCTCGACAAGATCGGTGCCGATCGGACCAAGCTGGCCGGGATGGTCGACTCCGAGTTGGGCCACCTCCCGAAAATCTCCGGCGGTGCCCAGCCCGGCTTGAACGCGGCGATGGTCTCGGTACTCGAAACGGCCGAGAAAAAAGCGGCCGAGATGAAGGACGAGTTCACCTCGACCGAGCACCTCCTCTTCGCGCTCACCTCGGCCAAGTCGAAGGCCCAGGAGCTCCTCAAACTGGCCGCGATCAGCGAAAAAGACATCCTGGCCGCGTTGAAAGAGATTCGCGGCAGTGCCCGCGTGACGGACCAGAGCCCGGAAGAAAAATTTCAAGCCCTCCAGCGGTACGGCATCGACCTGGTCGACCGTGCCAAGCAGGGGAAGCTCGACCCGGTCATCGGTCGCGACCAGGAGATCCGACGCGTGATCCAGGTCCTCTCGCGACGCACCAAGAACAACCCGGTCCTGATCGGCGAACCGGGCGTCGGCAAGACGGCCATCGCCGAGGGGCTCGCGCTGCGCATCGTCGACGGCGACGTGCCCGAAAGCCTCAAGGGAAAACGAGTCATCACGCTCGATATGGGCGCACTCGTGGCAGGGACCAAGTTTCGCGGCGAGTTTGAAGAGCGGCTCAAGGCGGTCCTGCGCGAGGTCGAGGACGCCGGCGGGAACGTGATCCTGTTCATCGACGAGCTGCACACGGTCGTCGGTGCCGGTCGGGCCGAGGGTGGCTCCGACGCGGCCAACCTGCTCAAGCCGGCCTTGGCACGCGGCGACCTCCGCTGCATCGGGGCGACGACCCTCGACGAGTACCGCCAGTATATCGAAAAAGACGCCGCGCTCGAGCGACGCTTCCAGCCGGTCATGGTCGGCGAGCCGTCGGTCGAAGAGACGATCGCGATCCTCCGCGGCCTGAAACCTCGCTACGAAGCCCATCATAAGGGCGTGCGGATCAAGGACTCGGCCCTGGTCGAGGCAGCCCACCTTTCCGAACGCTACATCACCGACCGGTTCCTGCCCGACAAGGCGATCGACCTGGTCGACGAAGCGACCAGCCGCCTGGCGATGGAGCTCGAAAGCGTGCCGACCGAAATCGACGAGGTGCAACGGCGTCTTGTCCAACTCGAGCTGGCCGCGCGCCAACTGGCCGACGAAAAAGAAGAACATGCCAAGAAGCGGCTCGCCGTCATCGAACGCGAGATGGAAGACGACCGCCGCCGACTGGCCGACCTGCGCGAACAGTGGGAGAGCGAGAAGCTCGGCCTGGGCGACGTGCACGAAATCCGTAACCGGCTCAACGACATTGAGCTCCAGTACAACCAGACGAGTGCCGCGATCCACGAAAAACAGTCGACCGCGCAACTGGTCAGCGAAGACGAGTATCAAAAACTGTACGAACTCGACCAGCAGAAACGCCAGTTGACCGAAAAGCTCGAGGCGATGGAGGCCAACGGCGACGAGAGCAAGTCGAACGGCTCGCAACGTCGGCTCCTCCGCCAGGAAGTCGGGCCGGAAGAGATCGCCGAAGTGGTCAGCGCGTGGACCGGGATCCCGATCACGCGGATGATGGAGACCGAGCGTGCGAAGCTGCTGGTGATGGAAGACCGGATCCACCTCCGCCTGGTCGGCCAAGACGAAGCGGTCGAGGCGGTCTCCGACGCGGTCCGCCGCAGTCGTTCCGGGCTGCAAGACCCGAACCGGCCGATCGGCTCGTTCCTGTTCCTCGGACCGACCGGCGTCGGCAAGACCGAGCTGTGCAAGGCACTGGCCGAGGTGATGTTCGACGACGAGAACGCGATCGTGCGGCTCGACATGAGCGAGTTCATGGAACGCCACACCGTCAGCCGCCTGATCGGTGCCCCTCCCGGCTACGTCGGCTATGAAGAGGGTGGTCGCCTAACCGAGGCGGTCCGCCGGCGCCCGTACGCCGTGATCCTGTTGGACGAGATCGAGAAGGCACATCGCGACGTCTTCAACATCCTGCTCCAGGTGCTCGACGACGGACGGCTGACCGACAACCAAGGCCACACAGTCGACTTCACGAACACGATCATCGTGATGACCTCGAACCTCGGCAGCCAACTGATCCAAGAGATCGCCCGCGAGGGCGGGACCGAGGACGAGATGCGCGAGGGGGTCCGCGAGTCGCTTCAGGCCCGATTTTTGCCGGAGTTCCTCAACCGGATCGACGAGACGATCATCTTCCACCCGCTGGACACCGAAGCGATCCACAAGATCGTCAAGCTCCAGGTCCAACGCCTGGTGGCCCAACTGGCCCGGCGCCAGATCACGCTCGACGTGACCGACGCCGCGATCGACGAGATCGCCCGCGAGGGCTACGACCCGACGTTCGGCGCCCGCCCGATCAAGCGCGTCATCCAGCGCGAGATCCAAAACCGCCTGGCCGTCGAGCTCCTCAAGCACGAAAAACCCGAAGGCCACCACATCACGGTCGATTGCCGCAACGGTGCGTTTTCGTTCGAGGTAAAGTAAAACGTTTAGCCGCCGGACATCGTCCGGCGTGTTTTATATCTGCGACACGACAACGCGACGAACGATGTTCGTCGGCTAAACCTAATCATAATACACCACGTGAAGAAACTTCTTCATGACGAATGAAATGGCACCGGCCGGTAGAAAGCAAACCATCGTGACCAGAAGAATTTCTTTATAATAGATCTCATCTCGACATGCTGCATAATAGAAGATAGCGGGCGTTATGTAAGAACCATAGATAAGCCCGCTGATAATACCGATGATTTTGTAGTGCGGCATGATCAAAAAGCCACCGATGGCGCCGAGAATAATGGTGATCACCACGCAGGAACCGAAATTAATAGGAAGCTGCATAAAGAAACCGGCCAAACATAACGGGAAGAACGCTGCGAGCAACCAAACCGCATAACCAATATTTGTGATCGGATTGTCTTCTTCCGGCTCTTCAGGTCTTCGCCGTCTCTTCTTCGGCTTCTTCGGCGCCGGGGCCGCTTTCTGAACCGGAGGCAATTTGGCCAAGGGCTCGCCTGCCACCATCGCGGAAGGGTTGTCGAAAAACCCATCGTTAAAAATATCGTTATCCAACGAGCCCATATCGCTCAACCCGTCCGGTCCCGATGGGGCCGCCGGAGGACTCGGCGTCGGCACAACCGCCGCAGGCACCACGGAAGGAGCAGAAGTCGCGGCCGCAGGTGCTACCGGTGCCGCGGTGGGAGCTCGTGCCGGAGTGGCCGCCACCGGCTTGCTCGGCGTCTGCGGTTTCGGACGCGAGGTCGAAGGTTGCTTGGGAGAAGCGGTCTTTCCATGCTGTGCGAGTGCCGCCTTCACCTTCGCCGCGTCGGGCAACGTGAACTTGTTCTGGCACGCCTTGCACCGCACCGCCTTCCCATAAAGCGATTCCGGAATATTGTACTTCTTATCACAAAAAGGGCACTGAAACTTCAACATCACGACAAGCCTTCTGCGACGGGAGATAAAACACGACTATTTTATACAGTTTAACCAATAAAATCAGCGGGTCAATAGATTTTGGTTCACAACAAGTCAAAATCGGGCGCAAAATCGGGGCTTTACGAGGCTACCTATACAAATATTTTCGCCTTGGGATACTCATCCAGCAACTTCGCATAAATAGGCACCGTGCGAAGTAAAGAGCGAAGTTTCCGCTGGCTACGTATCCGGCCGAGGCGATATTGCTGCTCCTTGCAAACCCGTAAGGGAATGCAAATTTCCTTATCAAAACCAAAGGATTGCTCCTCTTCGCGATAAGATTTTTTGGGTAAAAGGGCGCCAAACGGCAGAAAAATGCGGGTTAAAGTGCCCAGCCAATGGAGCTCCTGCCGGGAACGCTTGGTATAGGCAAACTCGTATTGCACGTAGACGTTGCAAGATTCGGACGTGGGCCTGTAGGAAATCGCACAGGTGTCTCCCCAAGGAAGTTCCCCTTCGGCAATCATGTGTTTGATTTTGCCAATCGTTCCACCATCATAAGCAGCCTGACCGACCAGCCTTCGCATCTCACTGAGCAGGGGAATCTTGTGAACCTTACCACACTCACAGGTTATTTCCGCTCCTGCCTGTGACGAAGTTGCTTCGATTTTATGACCGCACTCGCAAGGAATTGTGTACACTAGCATGACAAGCTCAAAATTGGTTGCTTTTGATACAACGAGAATTCAATGTCACCGCGAAATCTTCACTCCCCATACCCGTCCGGATGGTTTTGGAACCAGGTCCAGGCGGTTTCGACGATCGGGTCGATCTCGGTGTAGCGGGGTTTCCAGCCGAGCTCGGTCTGGATCTTTTGAGAATCGGCATAAAGAATCGCCGGGTCGCCCGGGCGACGGTCACCCTGCTCGACCGGCAGCTCTTGCCCGGTCACGCGTCGGGCCGACTCGATCACCTCCCGGACCGAGTAGCCGCGTCCGATGCCGAGGTTGTACCGCCAGAACTTGCCCGGCCGGATCGCTTCCATCGCCACGATGTGCGCGTCGCAAAGATCCTCGACATGAATGTAGTCGCGGATGCACGTCCCGTCCGGCGTCGGATAGTCGGTACCGAAAACGGTCAGCGTCTCGCGTTTGCCCAGCGCCGCCTGCAAAATGACCGGGATCAGGTGCGTCTCGGGCATGTGATCCTCGCCAAGTGTCCCGTCGGCCGCCGCCCCGGCGACGTTGAAATAGCGAAGTGCCACGGCCGCAAACTCGGGATCCGAAGCGATATAATCTTCCAAGACACGCTCGACAAACCACTTCGACCAGCCGTACGGGTTGATCGGCCGGCAGGGCATCGTCTCGACGATCGGCGTCGACTCGGGCTCGCCATAGACGGCCGCCGTCGAGCTGAAGACAAGCCGCTTCACGCCGACCGCCTTCATCGCCTGCAGCAGGCTGATCGTCCCGGCCGTGTTGTTTTGATAATAGACCAGCGGCGACTCGACCGACTCGCCCACATAAGTCAACGCGGCAAAGTGCATGACGCACTCGATCTGATGCCTTGCAAGCACGTCGGCCATCGCGTCGGTCTCGGCCAGATCGAGCCTGTAAAACGGGCAGCCCTCCGGCACGGCCGTTCGATGACCGCGAAAAAGATTGTCGACGACCACCGTCTCGTGACCCGCAGCCGCCAGTTGCTTCATCGCATGCGACCCAATGTATCCAGCTCCACCAGCGATAAGTACGTTCATTTTTGTAGGGTGCGTCGAGACGCACCGAATGTAAGAGCCAAAAATTGTTTGTTATTATTGAGATCTGTGTATTGTTAATGAACCGTTCTGCGGCAACAAATCCAGCAAACCCGGCTGAGACAGCCGCGTTTGCGGTTGCACAACGATCATCAATACATCGGGATCAATAAAGGTGCGTCCAGACGCACCCTACTATTTGAGCAACCACGCCAAAACACCCTTCTGGGCGTGCAAGCGGTTGCCTGCCTGTTGGACGATCGCGCTTTGCGGGCCGTCCATCACGTCGTCGGTCACCTCTTCGCCACGGCGGGCGGGAAGACAGTGCAAGAAGATCGTCTCGGGCCGGGTGTGCGACATCAGCTCGGCGTTGACCTGATAATCGGCGAAGTCGCGAGCACGCTTCTCCCGCTCGGCCTCTTGGCCCATGCTGGCCCAAACGTCGGTATAAACGGCCGCCGCATCCGTGACCGCCGCGACCGGATCGTCCGTCACGTCGAGCTTGAAGCCGGGCACCTCCTTGTCGAGCAGTTCGTGGAACTCGTCGCCGAATCGATAGCCTTCGGGGCTGGCGATCGACATCGTCATGCCCATCTTCGCACACGCAATTGCGAGACTCCGCGCAACATTGTTCGCGTCCCCGATCCACGCCATCTTCAGCCCGGCCAGCGGCCCGGCGTGCTCGCGAACGGTCAGCAAGTCGGCCATCGCCTGGCATGGATGGGCCATGTCGGTCAGGCCGTTGACGACCGGGACCGTGCAGTGCTCGGCCAGGGAGGTCACCGTCTCGTGGCTCTTCGCCCGCACGACCACCGCGTCGACCAGCTCGCCCAGCACATGCCCGAAGTCGGCCATCGTCTCGCGCTTGCCGAACCCGACGTCGTCGCCCAGATACATCGCGTTGCCGCCGAAATGGGCCATCGCCGACTCGAAACTCACACGGGTGCGCAACGACTGCTTCTCGAAAATCAACGCAAGCGTCCGCCCGGGAAAGAGCGGCTCGCGGAGCCCTTTCCGGAATTTGTCTTTCAAATCCTCGGCGATCGCGAAGATCTGTTCCATCTCGGAGGAAGTGATCCCAAGAAGCGTGATGAAATGTCGCATGGCAAAACTCGTTGGGTTTTATTTTTCTCTATAGTGTAAATTTGCATATATGCTCGTTAGCGGCGGGGCTTGTCCCCGCGTTAAAACTCGCATTGAAATGCTCCTCGTCCTTAACGCGGGGACAAGCCC